>NZ_JBSVQM010000050.1:0-5864 GCF_054863625.1 Clostridium sp. Marseille-QA1073
GAGTTATTAAATTGAGAATAAGGGAATTTATTTATTATTTCATTAGCATACTTTTTAGATTGTTCAATATTTATATGTTCGTTTAAAATTGCCAGATTATAAACTACATTTTCTATATAATCTCCATCTTTAAATTTATTAGCATAAATTTCATAATACTTTATAGAAGTGGTTATATCACTTTCTTTTTCATAACTTAATGCTAGCATATATATTATATGCTCATATAAATAATTTCCCTCACTAAATTCATATATTTTCTCTAATTCTTTTATAGAATTTCTATAATCACCCTTATTTCTAAGTTCTTCTGCTTTATCATAATAAATTTCTATAGCTTCTTTATTTATAAAGTTAGAAGCTTTTATATACATTTGTTTTTCATTATCATTAAGTGCACTATTTTTATAGTCTTTTAAGATTTTTATTATATCATCATATTTACGATTGTCCATATGTACTTTTAATTCTTCAAAAGGAAATTTATTCTCCTCTTTCTTATTTTCTTCTACTTTATTTTTTTCTTCCTCTTTTTCTTCTTTTAAATTTAATTCTTGTTTCTGTTCATTATTATTATTATCTTCTACTATTAAGTTATTTTTATTATAGCTTACTTTAATAAAAGTATATATAGATAAAGAAATTAATAAAATTAAAGCAATAGATGATCCTACTAAAATTTTATTAGAATATTTTTTCTTGTATTTAATTACACCTAAATCATTCATTAATTTCATGGCTTCTGTTGCCATTTTATTATTTTTATCTGTTTTTAATACTTCATTAATATGTTTCTCTGCATTATTATATTGACCTAATTTTATATAACATTGAGCTAAATAGTTATTTAAATTTATAAAATTAAAATGAGATTTTTCACAGCTCTTAAAAAGTTCTAATGCTTCTTTTATTTTCAACTGTGTAAAGGCAGCTCTTCCTTCATTAAATAGTTTAAGATTTTCTTTATCTTTATTACTATCTTCCAAATACTTTCTAGCCACATCATCATTATTTAATCTATAATTAATCTTCCATTGATTCCTTGCTTCTTCTAAATCACCTTTTAGATAGTGCAAAAGTCCTTTTAAATTTAATGCTGCTGAATTTCCCCTTCCTAACTCTAAACTTTTTTCACAATAAATTAATGCTTTTTCAAAGTTCCCTTCATAATAATAGTTCATTGCCTTCATATAATTTTTCTTAGATTTCTCCATGATCTCACCGCACTTCTTACCTAGTTATAAGTCAATTATACCATAATTTTACTAACTACACTTAATTTTAAAATTACCCTGTAGAAGTAAAATAATTATTGTAAATTAAGATTTAATAGCACATTTCTTTTTGTATAATTAATCTTTATATCTATATCATCGTGATAAAAAATAAAGAATTAAGATAATAATTTTTTTAAGCTTTTACCTTTGATTCCTATATTATATTTTATGTAAAATTCCTTAGACAAGAATAAAATAATAAAAAGGAAGTTAAAATATTAACTTCCATAAATTATTTATTCTATTGTTATTAAATCTCCTGGAGTATAATTCTCTATTATTTTCTCTTTATCTTCATATTTATTTAATATATCATCAATATAATATATTGACTTTATTCTTAAATTATTTCCTTCAGGGCTTATTGATATTAATCTTTCTCTAGGATTTTGAGCTTCATACATTGGAATATAGCTGTTATTTTTTATATTTAATAAAACAGCTCTATCCCCTGTTTCTAATCTTCCGTATCCTAAACCAGTAATAACAATCAAATTTTCATTATCATACCATTCTATATATAACGGGCTTTGCTGTGCAGTTTCATCAGCTAATTTAAATTCATACATCTTACTGTTAACTAAATCTTTTACAAATATAGTTCCTATGCCTTCTTCTTTACCATATATGCCCCTTCCTTCAATAGCTGCTTCAAATTGACCATCAACTGTCGCTTTCCATGGTGTAGAAAATTCTAGCTTTTTATTTAAATCTACTTCGTTCATATTAAATAAAGATATATTTTCTAATGCTTTAAAAGACTTATCCTTTGATTCCTTATTCCCTATATTCGAATCTTCTGTTGTAGAATTTTCTTGAAAAGAAGAATATTCCTCCGCAGCACTCTTAGTCATAATCTCTGACTTTTTAGAGTTTCCTTTGAAAACCACAGGTATCATAAAAATCCCTATTAATAATGCTGCTGCAACACCTATATATTTTTTACTATGTTTTTTAAAACTATAATGAAGTTTATTATTTATAGTATTTTTATATTTATTTTTATCTATAGAATTCATAATTGCTTCTTTTGAACTTTTAAATTCAATTTCATCAATACTGAAAACATCTGTAAAAGCGTCTTCTAAGGCTAGTTCTTCTTCGTATAAACTTCTACAGCTTTCGCAGCTTGAAATGTGATTTTCCATTTCTCTATCATCATCTTCTGATAAAGTACCATGAATATACTCTAATATTTTGTTTTTAAATAAATCACAATTCATCATTTATACTTCACCTCTTTTTCACTAACATAAGTTTTGTAATTTTCTCTTATTCTATAGTACCTCCGCTTTACTGTTGATTCTGTCATTTTTAGTAGTTCTGCTATATCACTAAAAGTGAGTTTTTCAGAATATCTTAAAATTAGTATTTGTTTATCATCTTCGTTTAAGCTGTCAATATATTCTTTTATACCTTCTTTTGTTTCTTTATATTCTGCTATTTGTTCTGGTGACATATCTTTTGATGATAAGTCATAAGCTTCATCTATATTAGTTTCATGAGTTTTATTATATTTTCTTATATAATCTATAGTTTTATTTCTTGCAATTTGAAGTATCCAATTTGAGAATTTAAACTTTTTATCATACATATAAAGTTTATTATATACAGTAATAAAGACTTCTTGGGTTATATCCTCTGATGCTTCCTTTTGTTTTAACATATTATAAACAAATTTTAGCACCATAAGTTCATACTTATTAACAATTGTATTGAAGCTATCCACATCCCCCTTCAACACATTGTTGACTAAGTTAATATCTTCAAAAGCATCAACTCTTGCCATCATTTTACCTCGCTTTATATAATTAATACGAATTTACTTCTATTAAAGTTAGGCATCTGAAAGAAAATAATAGATCAAAGATGTTAGTATATTTTATATCAGACAAGGCGTCAGGTTCTGCTCATAGTGTGCTATGGGTAGGTTCTGACAACGTAGTATGATGAAAAATAGGATAACATACTGGTCTATTATTTTTTTGAAGATGCCTCACGTGCTTTTTTAAAAATTTCTTTTTAAATACAATTGTTTATTATTACTCTTCAATACTTAATTCTTTAAAATATTCTTCTATTAAATAAAAAAACACTGTTATTGCTAGCAGATCAGCACATCCCCCTGGACTTATTCTAAGACTTATAAATTCTTTTTCCATAGATAAAATTCTTTCTCTTCCCTTTAATGTTCTCATACCACCTAGTTCTATTATTTCTTTAGCTTGTCTATTTACATCCTTTAACATTTCTAAAGAATGTCTATGGAGTATATTAGAGTCATCTACTCTTCCCATTAAGGCTATTAATGTATGAATTAATCTATCATTAAAACTTAATTCATAGGTTTCTTTGAATATTTTTAATCCATAATCAAAAACCAAAGGTAATCCCTTTTCAACTTGTCCTCTTATTCCTTCAACTCCATACTCAATATAAAGTTTTTCTCCATAGGTTAGCTTTTTACTTTTATCTATATTTTTTAATTCCTTTTCAACTATTCCATAAGTCATTTCCTTTATTATATTTCTTATATCATTAAAAGTTTTTTTATCATGTATTGCTTTTGTAGTGGCCGCGACAGCTATTCCTAAAAGAAAAATCATGCCTTTATGAGTATTAATTCCTTTAGTTTTTTTAAACATTGAGTTTTCAGCTTCTATTCCAACTTCTCTTATACTTTGAAAAATTTCTTTAGCCGTATTTTTTGAATATCCTTCTTCTGCAAATAAAATCATATATTTTATAAGTTCAGAGGTACTTTGTATAAAAGTATAATAATCCATATCATTGTGAGCCCCACTAGATATAGGTGATACAAGCCCTGGAGAAGGAAAGCAGCTTATTTCGTAAAGCATAGACTCTACTGCAAAACTGCTTATTTTAAAAGCTATATTATTTATACTATAGGTTTTACACATCATTGTTCTCCATATAATCTCTAACACTTATTCTTATGTGATCTTTTATTTCTTCTATATGATGATTTTTATTTCTAACGCATATATGTGCATCTTCATCACATATAAAACATTTTCTTCTATAATAGCCTAAATGATCCCTACTTAAACTATTATTTTCTTCATCATAAACATCAATATCTAAAAATCTACCTAATGAATGAGAATGCTCTATTTCTACAGTAGTTTTCTTAATTTCTATAGCATCTTCTTCCACTACTAATATAATTACATATCCTTCAGCAGTGATCATTTTAGTTTTAAATATTGTTTTATCATCTAGCTTTTCTATAAGTACTTTATCCGCTATTTCCATAAGTTTTTCTGTAATTTCGTTCGCTTTATTAAGTCCTGGATAGTTACTTCTAGCACAAACTACAGGAGCGTTATATTCATTTATAAGCTTTTCAATAAATGAAACTCTTTCTTCTCTTGCTTCTAATAATTCTTCTGCTTTTAACATTTCTTCACTATTCATAATTTTAATGAGGAGAATTAGATAATTTAATTTTCTCCCTTATTTCAACTCCTTCTTTCGTATTTAAAAAATCATAGGTTACCTTTGGAACAATTTCTTTAATTTTATTCATATTTTCTTCCTTAATTAATTCTCTAACCGCTGAGGCACTTATCGCCATATCTTCATAGCCTTTACGACGGATTTCTATAACTTCTACATTAAATTGCGGAAGTATTTCTTTTAAGCTTTTATTATATTGATTTGTAACTTCACAATAAGGTTCTTCACCTAAAAATCTTTTATTTATGTTAAATTTGTTACAAAAGTATTTTCCAAAAATTTTTCCGTCTAGTGATGTATAAGCACTCAATATATCATCTTTTTTCCTTAAAAAATAAGATGGAAAAGTGGCAGAAGATATAATGTATTCTCCCCCAGGTAAAACTTTAACATTCTTTAAATGTTCAGTTCCACTCTTTACCAAGTTATACCTTACCTCAAAAGGAAATAATGATTTATTCTCTTCTACTATAAACACTAAAACTTCTTCACTAACCTTAGATGCCTCTTCAATTAAATATAAATGGCCTAAGGTAAAAGGATTACAGTTCATAACTAATGAACTTCTTTCTCTTTTCTCCTCTAAGTTATACTTCTTAGATATTTTATGTAAATAGGATTCTATATTATATATTCCATTTTCAAGTAGTGCTACTTTTTCTACTCTTTCTATAAGTTTATATCCTAATCCTAAAAAAATTTCTATATTTTCTGGTTTGGTAAATATAAAACTATGATATATGTTTTCCTCAAACAATTTGTCATTAAGTGCATTTAAAAGAATAGCTGAAACACCTTCTCCTCTTAATTCCTCTGATACTGCAAAACATTTAAAGACACTTTTTGCTTTAGAACAAGTAGCTTTAATCTCGCCATTTTGTCTAATAACTACAGTATAATCTACATCTTTATCTAAATCTAAATTAAACTCTTTTAAGAAATTTTTAACTTCCAAAACATCTCTATCTTTATTTAAATTTACTTTTTCTAAGTTTAAGTTATACATAATTTACCTCACTTTGATAGTTTTTAGACATTCAAATTCAAAATACCATTTATTTTTCAAAGATACCTAAAAGCTATTTTTATAAATATTCTCTTAAAAAA
>NZ_JBSVQM010000051.1:0-5769 GCF_054863625.1 Clostridium sp. Marseille-QA1073
TATTTCAACTTCAAAAATATCAGATATTATAAATATAGAGTTACTACTTGTAATATTATCTCCTTTAGAAGGTTTTAATTCCACTAACACATTATTATCTTTTTTATATATTTTGTAATTATCAGTTTGTAGACCTTTCATAAAGAGATCAATGTATTTATAACTGTCTTTATGGGATTTTATTATTTTTTCTATAGCATCCTCATCAACAGTAAAATTTAAGCTTCTTTCTATGTCAAAAGCATCCCTAACTTTTATTTCCATAGGTCTATCAATATAATCGTAATTTATTCTAGTCAACTTATCATTTTCGATTAAAGATAAATCAATAAGTTCAATTTCTTTGTAAAGGCTCTTATTATTTAATTCTACAGAGATAGAATATGATAGGCTGTTAAATTTTAATTTTACTTTTATATCTTTTACATCTAAATAATAAAATGTTTTTTCTTCTATAGGTTCTTTATTTCCTAAGGCATCTTTAGAGTACACTATAATATTATTTATTCCAGGTTTTAATTCTAAATCGATTAAGTTACCATTATCAATTAATATAGGTTTGTTTTTGTTTATTGAGCACCAGGTTTGGACTACACCATAAGAACCTTCCTCTAAATTGTCTATTTTTAAATTAACCTTTCCAGTACCATATAAATATCCTTCATTAGAAGCATTTATTTTCTCTCCTATTATGCTATATTTTGTTTTAGGAAGATCTATATTGTTTTTGTTAATAAAATTATCCAGAATATAAAGTTGTTGTTTAATTTTTTCTATACCATTATTGATAAATAGTTGAAATTTATCAATGATTGAATTAATTATTAAATCTGCTCTAATGCCTTTATCAATATTAAAGCTTTTAAACACTGCAGTCTTTTTTAAATTTCCATTCTCATATTCATCTACTGAAATTGTTACAGCACCTTTATCATAGCCTTCAATAATGAAACTTTCGCTATTATCTTCATCTTCAACTATAAAATAAATACTATCTCCTATACTTTGAACTTTATTGTTATGACTATATATATTTAGTTTGTCTAATTGAAGATTTTCTGTACTACCATAAAGAATATTTCCGTTTTTATCTTTTAAATATACAACTACTGGGCAGGCAATTTTAACAATTTTATATTTGAAATTTATAGTATTTACATCATCAAGATTATAAACTTTATGCTTATCTCCATACTGAACAGCAGTGTTATTAATAATAAGTTTTAAAATATTGTGTACAACAGAACTTCTAGTTAATTCACCATGATCACATTTAACAAAGTATTTTTTTGTAGCATCAGTTATAGCACTGTAAAGAGGTACTGTACCATCACCATCATTAAATTTGCCTTTAAACTCACCATTATTTTCAATTAAATTACATAGAGTAGGTATGTTAAAACCTATGACTTCATGGTGAGATATATGAGATGATAGGGGAGAAGTTAAAGCTTTATAAAATTTATCTAAGGTTAGATCTACATTTAAATTTACATCTTTTAATAAAGGCATGTATATATCATTATAAATTTCTTCCCAAGGTAAAGCTTTGTTATCTTTAATTAAATAATAGTCTTTAAGATTTTCATAGTAATTACAGTAGTCTTCATTAGGTAAAAGTTGATATATACTTGGAAAATATTTAATAATTTTTTTTGACTCACCTTTAGATAATATTATAGGAAACAGTTCATTAGGAACAGATTTACCAAATAATACAGCTTTATAGGCATCAGGAGAACCATTGTAGGGGGTTCCAAGGGTTATTATTTTATTTATTTTTGATAGTATAGGATCATCTTTATACTCTTCTAAAAATAATTTGACTATAATTCCACCCATGCTATGAGCTACAATTACTATTTCATCCACATTTTTATTTATTTTTCCTCTTAGGATGCTAGATTGAAGGAGATTATTTTGTCTCCAATCATAGTAAAAAGCTGTATATTCCGTACATTGAGTTTTCAAAAATCTTTCTAAACTATTATAAGCTATAGGAACTATGCTAGAAGCAGAGATAGAATTATCATCTAAATCTTTAAGTACATCGTAAAAATTAATATCAAAAATATGTGAGATGTGTTTAGGCCATATTGTAAGTTGTTTTTGAGATAATGTGCTTCCCATAATTCCTGGAATCATTATTATTTGTCTAGTTATTTCACTCAAAATTTCCCCCAAAAATTACTTGTTTTCTATATAAATATATAAAGTTAACTATACTTTTAGAAATAAAAGTAGCTATCTTTAAAAATAAATAATTTAGAGAGTGATTGTTTTTTTAGAACTTGAAAATAACATAATAGATAAATTGAAATAAGAGGATTATGCATTAGAATTAAGGGTATGATAAAATATTATTAATTACAAAATATTAGAAAAAGTGGAGATGAATTATGAATTTAATTGTTGCTGTTGATAAGAATTTTGGTATAGGTAATGAGGGGAATTTATTAACTTATATTCCAGAGGATTTAGAAGATTTTAAGAAGAAAACTATAGGAAAAGTTGTAGTTATGGGAAGAACCACCTTAGAATCATTCCCTAATAAATCTCCGTTAAAAAATAGAATTAATATAATATTAACTAGAGATAAAAACTATAAAGTAGAAAATGCCATAGTCATAAATTCCTTGGAGACTTTATTTGAGGTTCTTAAAAGCTATAATAGTAAAGATATATATATAATTGGTGGAGAGAGTGTTTATAAAAAGCTTGAAAGTTATTGTGAATTTGCATATGTTACTAAAATAAATAAAACTTATAAATCAGATAGACATTTTTTTAATATAGATGAGGATAAAAAATGGGTATTGGAGAATAGAGGGGAGATAATTACTTCTTGTTCTGGAGTAAGTTTTAATTTCAATATTTATAAAAATACTAAAATATTAAATTTTGATTAGCATGATTCCACAGGGGAATTTTAAAGGGTTTTATTACTGTCTTAAAAACTGTAAAAAGTGGCGAACACTGTTCGCCGCTACAAATAAAAATAATCAGTTGCCAATGGTCAAATTTCAATTATATAAGTTATATTAAGTATATTTTAATTTATCAAATTTACTATCATTTTCATCAGAACTTACAATAAATTTTATATTAATATTTTCATTTTTTATTATATAGTATTGTAAGAAATCAAAGGAGATGTTATCCATCATATGCAAGTTTTCTATTATAATTGTAATAGTAGTTATAGCAGATATATAATTTAATAAATTTTCTAAAGCAATAAATATTCTATTTTTTTCTGTTTGAGGTGTTAGTATATCACGAACAATTAAGGTATTATCTATATATTGAACTTTAGGGTGTACTCTAAACAGGTCTACCCAATAATATTTTTCAAACTCTCTTAATTGTCCTATATCATAAATTGAAATAATACAATCAATAACAGTTGAAATCCAACAGTAATTTATGGATTTCATAGGATAACATTTTGTGTATATTATGTTTTTAGATGATGCTTTTGATAAATTCATTTGCAATGTTTTTATATCATTTTTATCTATTTTTAAAAGTGTTAACTTAACAGACGTATTTTCTATATGCGTTTCTTTATGGGAAGGTTTTAAAGAACCATTAGTTAAACCTTCATAAAGATTACGAATATCTTCCATGGGTCTCACATTTAATTCTTCTCTAAGAATATTTTCACATCTTTCATATTGTTTAATAGCAGAATTTCTATCGCCTAAGTCAATATATATTTTCATAAGTTTCAAATATAATTCTTCTTTAAAAGGATTTATATTTAGCATTTCTTCTAACAGATTAATGGCATTATCATACTCTTTATCTTCATAATGTATATCTATAAGTTTACATAAAATATCCTCATAAGTTCTTTGAAGCTTTGCTCTTTCGTAAAATATCCAGTCATTAAATTCAGGGCAATTTTTTATATAGAATTCTTCTAAAAATTCACCTTTAAAAAGCTTTTTAGCATCATTAAGATTAGCCTTTATATTATGATTTTTTTCTATAGAGTTTAATATATTGTCTAAATGAAAAATGTCTATATAAAAATCATAATTAGGATTAATCATACATGAATCTTTTGTACTAATTAGTATGTCTTCAGAAAATTTATTTTCATTTATGATTTTTCTTATATTCCAAAAATTGTATCTTAAATTGTATCTAGCAGATTCGATATTAACTCCATTCCAAAAGTAAGTAGCTAATTTATCTCTTCCAAATTTTTTTCCTTTATTAGCACATAAAAAGCACAATAAAGCAATAGCTTTACTACTTAGTTTTTCTAAGATTGATTGATTGTCTAATCGTATTTCTATATTCCCGAGAAGGTATATTTCAAGTTTTTTCAACTGACATCACCCTTTGTTTTAAATAATATCTTCAATTATCTAAGGTTATTTTCATAAAGTATATGTCCTTCCTTTATAGTTGCTAAAACCTCTATATCCTTAAGATTTTCTTTAGGTATCTCTAAAGGATTTTCATTTAAGACTACAAAATCAGCATATTTATTAACTTTAATTGACCCTTTAATATTATCCTCAAAAACTGCATAAGCACTATTTATGGTAAACATCTTAATGGCTTCTATAACAGATATTCTATGTTCACTTATAGGATGATTGACAGCAGAATGAATACCTAAAATAGGATTAATAGGAGTTACATCACTATCTGAACCACCACAAATTATTAGTCCATTATCAATTATTTTTCTAAATGGATTTGTTTTTTCACATTTTTTCTTACCAATTGTTTTAGAGTACATTTTATCATATCCACCCCAAAGATATTCATAAGTAGGCTGCATGGATGCAATTAATCCAAGCTTCTTTGCCCTTTTTATGTGATATAAAGATGGAAGTTCAAAATGTTCTATTCTATTCCTTAGATTTTTATTAGGATAGATGCTTTGGGCATATTCATGAGCAGTTATAATTTGCTCAATAGCTCTTTCACCAACGGCATGTGTACTTACTTGTATATTATTTTTATAAGTTTTTAGAATAAAAGAATTCATTTCTTCTTGAGTGAAATATAGTTTTCCGTAAGCATCATCATAGCCTAAATAAGGTTCTGAGAGAGCAGCAGTTCTAGAACCGAAAGATCCATCTAGGAATATACTTCCGCCAATTCTTTTAAGATTTTTATCAAGAACTTTATTTATATTTACTGTTTGATAAAACAAAATAATATCTATTGGAAAGCTATCTTTATTGTTATAAATAAATTCAGCATCCTTATCATGGAAGGTGAATCCTCCCTCCATGGCATTTATGGAAGTTACTCCTTTAGCTATAGCATCTATTAAAGTTTTATTTACTCCTTCCAATCTCATCTCTGAGCTGATTTTAGCTAGTATTTGCTTTCTTACTAGAGCACTAGCACTTCCTGTTAAAACTCCTGTAGGAATATTGTTTTTCGTTTCTATTCCTTCTGCATTTAAAGGTGTTTTAAGCTTATGAAGAGCTAGGGAATTTACTATACTAGTGTGATATTCAACTCTATTTATCCATACAGGATGATCCGGTGCACAATTATCTAGCTCATATCTGTTAGGAAGTCTTTTTTCATCTAGCTTATATTCATCAAGCCCTGTAGCTCTTATGAATTGGCCTTTAGGAGTTTCTTTAGTTTTATCTTTAATTAATTTAAATATTTGCTTAAGACTTGTGCATTTACTTAAATCAAGGCTTAAACTATTTAATCCTGTTTGAACTAAATGGACATGACTATCATAAAACCCAGGAAGAACAGTTTTTCCCTTTAAATCAATTA
>NZ_JBSVQM010000052.1:0-5613 GCF_054863625.1 Clostridium sp. Marseille-QA1073
TATAGTATACTGCATATAAGGATAGTTGTAGAGGTGAAAAATCTTCACTCTGAAAAATTATTTTATAATACTATATGAGTTTGAATTTGAATGACTTTTACAATTAAAGTAATTAGGGGGAAAAACTATGAATAAGCTTAAAAGTATTTTTGGACCAACAGTTGATGAAGTTTGGGAGAAGCTATGTGACCAAATCAACGGAGAGATAGTAAGCAAAGGAATATGGAAAGACAAGAGAATTGAAGGAAAATATAAATGTTGGACAATTATATTGGATTGCCATACTATTATGGCAGGCCAAACACCTATGACTTATACAAGAATTAGAGTTCCTTTTATAAATGTAGATGATTTTAGATTTAAAGTATATAACAAAAATATTTTAAATACTATTGGCGAAGAAGTTAATATGGAAGAAATGGAAACAGGAAATGAAGAGTTTAATAATAATTATATAATTAAAACTACTAATATAGAAAAAATGAAGACTATAATATCAAGAGAGAAAATTTTTGATATTATAGCAAGACAAAAGAAGATAAATCTTGAGATAAGAGATGATGAAGGGAAATTTGGTGTTGAATTTCCTCAAAATGTTGATGAGATTTATTTTCATACTTTAGGTATTATAAAAGATGGAGAAAGGTTAAAAGATTTATATAATTTATTCTGTGAGCTATTAGATTTGCTCTGTGAAATTGGAAGTAGTTATGAGACTAAAGCAGCAGTAGAACTATAGAGGAGAGGATACTATGATTTTATTTGATATATATAGTGTACTGTGACAACTTACACGGGGACCTCCATTATAATAATTAGATTTGGAATATTATAAATATTGGAGGAAAAGATATGAAGATATTAAATGAAAAGTTATTCTATTCATTTATAGAAGATATAAATAAAGGCTTCTCTGGATGGGATTTTTCCTATATAAATGGAAGAATGGAGGAGTTTCCATTAAGTTATAGCTATACCAATGAGGTGTTAAAAGAAATAAAAGATAATATATTTTTATTAGATATGGGAACTGGTGGAGGAGAATATTTAGCTTCTTTTAAAAGTCTACCAGTAAATACCTTTGCAACAGAAGGATATAAACCTAATATTGTTATAGCTAGAGAAAGGTTATCTCCTTTAGGAATTGAAGTTTATGAAGTTTTAGATGATGAAAAATTACCTTTTAACAATGAATTTTTTAACTTAATTATAAATAGACATGAATCTTATTCTGTGAGAGAAATACAAAGAATATTAAAGCCGGAAGGGATATTTATTACTCAGCAAGTAGGAGGATTAAATGATAGTGACATAAATGCAGCTTTAGGATGTGAACAAAGTGAATTTTATCATTGGGATTTAAAAAAAGCTTCAAAAGATCTAGAAGATGGTGGTTTTCATATTTTAAACCAAATAGAAGACATAACTAAAACTAGATTTTATGATGTAGGAGCTATTATCTATTATTTAAAAGTAATACCATGGCAAATTTCTGATTTTTCAATTGAAAAATATTATGGCAAATTAATAAAAATACACAATAAAATTCAAAGAGAAAGGTATATAGATTTTATATGCCATAGATTTTTTATAAAAGCTAAAAAGAAACAGTAAAAACAAAAAGGGATATGATTATCCCTTTTTATTTTTATTGTTTTGCCTTAAAGCTATTAATTTACAATTAAGAAAAAATTAGGGTTGATCAACTAATTTTTTCACTAGTAATATATTTACTAGTTTATTCACCTCTGGGGAACAGTTTAATCAATTGTCAATTTTCGATTGTATAAGGATTCACCTGAGTGCAGTATAGCTCTGAACAATACCAATAAATTTAACTAATACTATGAGAGACTACAGCAACTAGTTTTTTATAAGAAGTGACTAATCATTTTAAAAAAGCATCAATTGCTTTTACATATATTAGTTTTTAAAATGGTATATATGTGTTATTGCCCTGGAAATTTAATTTCAAAATATAAGTTATAATTAATTTATAATATGTTAGATATTGAATAAAAAGAAGAGCTATATAATATATTTATATAGTTATGAAGATTTTTTAGACATTTTAAAAGAATTTATTTAATTATAAAATTTAACTTTAATATTGGAAATATTTATAAAAACTTTTGTTACGTCAGTAAAAATATAGTATAGTATTAAATGTAGACTTTTTAATGAAATTTTAACTTAAATTCTTCTATTCTTAACTATTAATTCTTAATTTCTAAAGGGTTAAGCTATTTTTATAGAAAATCTATTTTTCACAGTTTATTTTAAGTTTTCATATTGGATGTCTATAGTAGGTATTATAAAAATTTAATGTTTTATTATTTTTAGGTAAGGAGGATTTTATGAAAAAAATATTAAAAGCTAATCTATTCGGAATGATTGTTATTATTTTAATGATTTTATTATCATTTACTGTTCAATTAAAGCTTATGGAGGCAAATGTTTCAACTTTTAGTAGTATAGCGATAATGCAGGTATTAGGATTTTTCATTCCAGTAGTTGTTTACTTTTTAATAACTAAAGAAAATGTAAAAGATACTTTAAAGTTAAACAAGCTTCCATTAAAAGATATTATACTAATAATTTTATTAGCAATAGTATGCCAACCTCTAGTAATGGGATTAAGTGGCATATCTTCTATAATATCACCTAATAACTTTAGTAATGTAATGATGAGTCCTGTATCTGAAACTTCTATGCTCTTAACTATATTCTTTGTGGGAATTGTTCCTGCCATATTTGAAGAGTTAGTTTATAGAGGGCTAATACTATCAGGGTATGATAATGTTAGCATTAAAACAGCAGCAATATTTTCAGGATTATATTTTGCTTATATGCATTTGGATATTCAAAGGCTATTATATACTTTAGCTTTAGGAATATTATTTGGATATCTTGTAAGAATAACTAAATCTATTTATTCTTCAATGCTTTGTCATTTTCTTGTGAATTCTATACAGATGGTATTTTTAAAAACGATGATGAGCAAAAATGAACAAATGGATTCTGCTGCTCAATCTATTAAAGATTTACCAGGATCAGAACAAATAACTACGATCATAACATTAATTATCATGATAGTAGTTGGACTATTATTAACTAAATTAATAATGAATAAATTAAAGAAAAATCATAGCTTAGATAGTGTAGAACTTGATAAAGATGCTGTAGCTGAGAAACCTTTAAATTGGCCATTTATAGTTACAACAATAATCTTTGTAGCTATAGTAATACTTAATTATATAGCCTTATCGATTCTAAATGCTGCATAATAAAAGCCCTTTCTTAAAGTAGAAAGGGCTTTTTATCTTATATTTATCAAAAGGATTTAAAATTAAAAATTAGAATATTATTTTGTAGAAAACTAAAATAATAGATTATTGATTTAAAAAATATAGAAAAAATTTAAAAAGTACTTCTTATATATTGATGTAAGGAAGGTGAAAAAATGTTAATACCTAATTTATTAAAAGGAGATAGAGTTAAGTTATCTGCATTAAAAAAAGAGGATGTAGATAAAATTACAATGTGGCATGAAGATGTAGATTTTTTAAGAAATTATGATGGTAAGATAGCGTATCCAGAAACTAAAGAGTCTATAGAAAAATGGTATGAAGAAACTATAAACAGTAAAGAAAATTTCTGCTTTAGCATTATAACATTAGAAGAAAAAAATATGATAGGTTTCTTAGTTCTTTCAAGTATAATGTGGAACAACGGTTCTTCGTGGATATCCATATGCATAGGTGATGAAAAGAATAGAAAGAAGGGATATGGCAGCGAAGCTTTAAGATTACTAATAGATTATAGTTTTAGGGAACTCAATCTTTATAGACTTCAGCTAACAGTATTTAGCTATAATACTTCAGCCATTAAAACTTATGAAAAATTAGGATTTAAAAAAGAAGGAGTCTATAGAGAAGCAATCTATAGAGATAATAATAGATATGATATGTATTTATATGGATTATTAAAAAAAGAATGGTGTATGGAGAGATATAATGAATAAAATAAAGTTGCCAAAAGTATAAGAGGAATTATGAAAGAAAAAATAATTAGATTTTTTAAAAATAAAAGGAGAAAGAAATAAGTGATTTTCAAGCAGAAATATTTTTAAATTTTATAATAGATAACATTGGGATATATATAATGAATGAATTAAAGATACTTGTACTTTTATGAATAAAAAAGTAGATGATATGTACGGATTAGAAAAAAGGATAAGATAAGCTTAAGGTAATTTATAAGGGGAATATATAAATAGTTAAAAAATAAGGCCAATTTTTAACTATTTATATATTAGTTTTAATACTGTATTTTAAAATTTTATTTTTGAAATAATCTCATTTCTAGCTAGAAAAATGCTGAGTCCCATAATAAATATATTTAAAGCCTTTTAAGTTATGTGCTCTTACTATACTTACAGACATTTTTTTATGCTTGGGATCTAACATATTTGCCCTATGTGAAGGTGAATTTAACCATAAAGTAAATAAATTTTTAGCGTTATATTTTGAAGTATTATCTGATGCAGCCATAAGTATATTTTCACCATATCCACTATACTTATAATTGAAAGCTTCTGCTAGTACCTCTGGACCATTATTATTATAATTAGGGTTTCCGTGACTAAAATAATTTAGTTGTACCATAGAATTTGATTTATATTTAGCGATAGGGTAAATTTTATCATCCCAAATTAATGGCTCAATGCCGTGCTTTTTTCTAAGTTCATTAGTTAAGTTAAAAATTTCCTTATCAAAGGAAGACATATATTCTACGTTATATTTGTTAGGTAAAGTTTTAGGTGATTTTGTAATATGACTATTTTTTTCATATATAAACTTTAAAAGGTGACTATCTATATCTTCTCCAACCAAAAACTTATTAATTATAGTTTTATTTTCTAATAAACTATCTATTTTAGTTACTATGTCTTCGTTTATATTATCACCAAGAAGTAGTATAGGAGCTTTATTATTTCCTGCTACGATACCTATAGAAAGAGCATCAGGAAATTTATAGCCTTTTGTTATATATAGATTAGTGAAATCTAACTCTCCTTCAAAGTGTTTTATTATATTAAAGTTGGTTTCATATCTATTTTTACCACCAATTCTTACTGCATTAGGTAAGAGGCTTTTTACGTTATCTGATATAACTCCATTACCACCTATTATATAAGATTTTTTTATATGATTTTCTGATATATAATTAAGAACATCGGCTGGTATGTTATTTTTGTTGGTAAATAAAATAGGTATGTTTTTCATAGCTGAAATTGTTGAAATAGAAAGTGAATCGGCAAAACTATTCACTGATACTATGAATACTTCATCTGCATCTTTTATCATAGAGGCTATTTTTATAGAAGTCTCAAAATAATCTTTTCCATAGATCCTTTCAATATTTAAGTTGATTTCTTTTAGTGTACTTTCTACAGTTTCAGATATATTATTATAATCCCCTACAATATAAGCATTTTTAGCCTTAAGATCAATTATTTCATCTTTTACTTTATTATTAATTTCATTTTTAGAAACAAGCAAAATAGGTGCATTTTTTGATTTAGCAAGGCTAATTGCCATAAGAGCATCT
>NZ_JBSVQM010000053.1:0-4432 GCF_054863625.1 Clostridium sp. Marseille-QA1073
ATTAAGATATGATTCAAAATATTTAAAATATACAGAGCAAATGGGTGATAAAATTGGTTTTTTGTAATAATTTTAACAATATATACGATGAATTGCTTCTGTTCTTAGGAAAAACTCCTAAGTTAAGTAAAAATAACGAAGATATAGTTAAAACGGATAAAAATTATGATTATAATCAAATGGAAAATGATATTAAGGAATTAGCTAAAAGATATAGCTTCATAGAGGTTAATACTGCTGGAAAGAGTTTGCTTGGAAAAGAACTCTATTATTTGAAAATTGGGAATGGCAGAAAAAAAGTATTTTATAACGGTAGCCATCATGGAGACGATTGGATTACTTCACTACTTTTATTAAAATTTATTGAGAGCTTTTCATATGCTTATTCAGAGAATAAACGTATTGGGGCATATAATATCAATAAAATCTTTAATACCTGCACAATATATATACTTCCTATGATAAACCCTGATGGAGTAGATTTAGTAATTAATGGGCTTAAAGAAGAGCATCCATATTATGAACAGTTAATAAAATATAATAATGGAAGCTTAGATTTTTCAGGGTGGAGTAGCAATGCTAGAGGAGTAGATATAAATAGAAATTACGATGGAAATTGGCATAAATGGAAAGCTAGTGAGGCAAGAGAAGGAGTTTTTGGACCTAAATTTAGATGGTATAGTGGAGAATTTCCAGAAAGTGAACCGGAAACTAAGGCAGTAGTAAACTTAATCTTGCAAGAAGATTTTGATATAGTAATTTCTTATCATTGTAATGGAAAGCAAATATACTACGGACACGATGATTATAATTATCAATATAAGCATATAGCAGTTAAAATGTCTAGATTATCAGGATATAAACTAATTGATAAAGAAGTAAATTATGAATATGCTTCATTAAAATATTGGTTTATAAAAGAATTTAATAAGCCTAGTTTTAGAATTAAAGTAGGAAAATCTAATGATATATTAAGTTTTGAAGAGGCGTATAAAGAAAATATAAGAGTATTATTTCATATACCACTATTAATCAATTAAGAATTAAAAATTTATAATTAACAATTATTGAAACTTCTCCTTTACGGGAGAAGTTTTAAATTTATTAAAGAAATTAATCTCTGCTATAAGTTCTTCATTTTTAACTCTTAATTCTGAATTATATAAAAAACCGTGAATACTCACGGTTTTTTATATATGGTTTTCCCATTCCTCATATAGTGATTCTAATTCTGTTTCAATATCGCTAATTTCTTTATTTACCCTTTGACTTTCTTCAGGATTTGAATAAATTTCTTCAATACACAGCTGATTTTGTAGCTTTGCAAGTTCATTCTCAAGGGTTGAAATTTTATCCTCAATAGATTTTATATAATTTTTCTTTTCTCTTTCTAATTTTTCCTGCTCTTTTTTCTTTTTTTTATCCAGCTTCATTTGGGTTTTAGTAACGCCATCATATTCTTCTTCTACTTCAAATCTTAGAGGATTTTTCTTTTTGTCAACATAGTAGGAGTAGTTTCCTAAATATTCTTTAATTCCATCTTCCTTAAGTTCGAAAATTTTGTTTATAACTTTATTTAAAAAATATCTATCGTGGGATATAACTAAAACTGTACCATCATAGCTAAGTATTGCATCCTCTAAAGCTTCTCTTGAAACTATATCTAAATGGTTAGTAGGTTCATCTAGAAGTAAGAAATTACACTTGGAAAGCATTAATTTTAAAAGGTTAATTCTACACTTTTCACCACCACTTAAAGTTTTAATTTTTTTAAATACATCATCACCTGTAAATAAGAATGCTGCTAATGCATTTCTTATTTCTGTAGTGGTCATCTTAGGGAAGTCATCCCATATTTCATCTAAAATAGTTTTATCTTCATTTAAATTGGACTGCTCTTGGTCGTAATAACCGAGATGGACGTTTTTACCCAGAACTTTAATACCGCTATCTGAAGGTAATTTATCCATAATTATTTTAAATAATGTAGTTTTACCTCTACCATTTTCACCTATAATTGCTATTTTAGATTCTCTCTTAATATCCATATTAACATTAGTGAAAAGTGTTTTTTCTCCAAAAGATTTACTTAAGTTTTCTACGTATAGAACATCATTACCACTTTTGATTTCTGTTTCAAATTCGATTCTAGAAGCCTTTTTTTCTTTAATAGGGGCATCTATCCTCTCAATCCTATCCAAGGCTTTCTGACGGCTTTCAGCAGCCCTTATGCTTTTTTCTCTATTAAAGGATTTATATCTAGCTATTATATCTTCTTGCCGTTTAATCTCTGCTTGTTGTAGAGAAAATGCTTTTAATGCTATTTCATAATTTTTCTTCTTTAAATCTATAAAAGTAGTATAATTACCGTTATAAATTTCAACTATTCCACCAATAAGTTCTAAAGTTTTAGTGGTTACAGCATCTAAGAAAAATCTGTCGTGTGAGATTATTACAATGCTGCCCTTATAAGATTTTAAATATTCTTCAAGCCATTCAATAGCGTCTAAATCTAAATGGTTAGTTGGCTCATCCAAAAGTAGAATATCAGGTTTTGTAAGTAGTAGTTTACAAAGGGCTACTCTAGTTTTCTGTCCACCACTTAAAATATTAATACATTTATCAAAATCCTCTTCATTAAAGCCTAATCCTTTTAGAACTCTACTAATTTCTCCTTTGTAGGTGTAACCACCATTGTTAGTATAAAGTTCTGTTAGTGTGGTATAATCTTTTATTATTTTGTTATGATACTCTTCTTTAGAAGCGTCATAAGGTTCATTCATCTTTTCTTCTAAAATTTTTAGTTTCTTTTCCATATTCAATAAATTTTCAAAAACCATTAAAAGTTCATCATATATAGTGTTATCTGATTCTAGAGCAAGGCTTTGAGACAAATAACCTAACTTTTTACTTTTATCTATGAAAAGCTCCCCGCTATCATATTCCATTTGTGAGGTTAATATTTTAAAAAGAGTAGATTTACCTGCACCATTAGCACCTATAAGACCTACTTTTTCTCCATCGTTAATATTAAAACTTATATTTTTTAAAATCACATCTATCCCAAAGCTTTTATGTATATTATTACAGCTTAAAACTATCATAATTTTCACCATCCTCGCTATATTATTGTACTATGAATAATTATCAAATGCCAACTTAATAAATGGACAATTGACAATTGAGGTGGAAATTATTTTTAGGTAAAATAATTTCTTTGATCTATTTATAACTAGCAATCATATTGCTAGTTATGTGGCGAACACTGTTCGCCGCTATAGAGTTAATCTAAAATTTATCAGTGATAACTGAGAAATATCCATAATTATGAATTGTGGATTAAATAAAGTTGTGAGTTGTAAATTCTGAATTTTCTAAAATAGGAATTCCCATAAATTGACCATTGTCAATAGCTAATTTTTGATTATATAATATATAGTATTGTTATATAATATATACTGTTGTTATATAATATCATATTGTCATATTAGTATTAAATAATTGATTTTTAATACGATAAATATCAATATATCAAAAAAATAGTTCATAAAACTTAAAAATATATGACGATAAAATGAATAATTTATATATAATTTACATAATTTATTTTTAAAATACATATAAACAAATTATAATTAATATGGTAAAATAATAACAAAGTGTAGAATGGATAGAGTATACAACAAATTATTAGCTTGAGCACACACGCTAAAGGTGATACTTAACTTTGCAATATATATAAACTAAATAGGAGTTGATTACTGTGGAAAGGAAAAAAAATATATCAATGGCAGTCATAAAAAGAATGCCAAAATACTATAGATACTTAAAAGAACTAGCTAATAATGATGTGGATAGAATTTCTTCTAAAGAATTAAGTGAAAAAATAGGTTTTACTGCGTCACAAATAAGACAGGATTTAAATTGCTTTGGTGACTTCGGTCAACAAGGATATGGATATAATGTTAAAGAACTTTTATCACAAATAGGATTAATATTAGGTCTAGATAAACAATATAATACAATAATTGTTGGAGCAGGTAATATAGGTCAAGCGATTGCTAATTACACCTATTTTCAAAAGATGTCTTTTGATCTAAAAGCAATATTTGATATAAATCCAAAACTTATTGGATTAAAGATAAGAGATGTAGCAATAGAAGATATAGATGATTTACAAAGTTATATAAAAGAACATGAAATAGATATAGCTATAATTTGTGTGCCTAAGGATAGAGCACAAGGGGTGTGCGATATAATAACTACTAGTGGCATAAAAGGTATATGGAACTTTGCGCCAATAGATTTAAAGGTACCTGATGATGTAATAGTAGAAAACGTTCATCTAAGTGAAAGTTTAATGACTTTAAGCTATTTATTAAATGAACATAATGAAGAATAATTTTAATTGATAATTGTGGAATCTTCTTAG
>NZ_JBSVQM010000054.1:0-4199 GCF_054863625.1 Clostridium sp. Marseille-QA1073
TCCGTAGCGGCGAACAATATTCGCCATAATGACTAGCAATATAAAATTGCTAGTGAAAGATACATTAAAGAAATTATTTTGCTAAAAAATAATTTCAACCTTAATTGTCAATTTTCCATTCTCCATTGATAAAGTCCCTGAGGTGCAATAAAATATTGTACAGTATCTACAATTAAAACAATATCTTAATTATATTTCTTCAAAATTATAGCTTAAATTATCTAATTTCTGCTCCAAACTATACTGCACCTCAGAGGAACCCTAAAGGGCTTCACTACTGTTCCCCAGAGGTGAACAAAAAACTAGCAATTGTATTGCTAGTTTAAAATCAATTAAAGAAATTAATTCGTAAAGAATTAATTTTAACCACAATTGTCAATTGTCAATTCTCCATTTTCCATTGACTAAGGGTTGTAATATTTTTTTATTTTCACAAGATAATTTTGAGTTTCTTCTGGTAGTTTGTTAAAGTCAGCATGAGTTTTTACACCTCTCCACTGCATAGTTCCTGGTCCGCAATTATAAGCTGCTAATGCCATTTCTAAATCTCCATTAAACATTTCTAGATAATCTTTTATATGTCTTGTACCTGCATCAATATTTTCTTCAATATTAAATGGGTCTTTAACTCCATAATGACTAACATTTTCAGGCATCAATTGCATAAGCCCCATTGCCCCTGCCCATGATACAGTTTGAGGATTAAAGTCTGACTCAACCTTTATAATAGCTCTTATTAAACCTTCATTTACATTATGTTTTAATGAAGCCTGCTTAATTGCACTTTCAATTCTAATATCATCACTTACAGGTGTTGTAGGAGAAATATATCCATTATTAATTCCATGATAACTAGCACTGCTAGCACCTCTACTTACAATTCCATCTAAGTTATAGTTAGGTCTTAAAATTAAATCTGTAATATGAGTTAAATCATTATTTGCTCCTAAAGCTGCTTGTCCATTAATTTTGCTGGCTTCATCCTTTTCTTTTAAGGCATTTAAAAGACTGCTTAGAATCATATTAAAGCCTTCACTGCTACCTTCCCCTGAACCTTTAAACATGCTTGCTGCTAGCATAACTGGCAGCATACTATTCATATTATTATTTTCAATGTTCCCCATGTTTTGTACCGTCAAAATTCTCACCTATCTTTCAAAACTTTTATGAGTTTACCTTAATCTCTAGTATATCGTAGTCTTCATATGCTATTTTCTTATGACTGCTTTTTGTTAATGCCAATAGTTTATAGAAGCCCTTTTTAAATGGTATAAAAGTATAATAGCTTTTTTTACTATACTTTTGAATTAATCTCCAATCGCCTTTTTCCATAAGGTAAAATTCATATATTGTATCTTTTCCACCTTGAGAACTTACTGTAAAATTTATTGACTCATTACATTTAAATTCTTCCTTATCAATAGTTATTTTACAATTTGTAATTGGTGGCGCCTCTAATACATTAAAAATTAAACTTTTTTTACTATCATATTCCACTGTACTTGAAATATTTTTGCTCATAATATCTACAACATATCGTCCTGCACATCTTGGAATAAATTTAAATTTTTTCTCTGATATAAGATCAGATTTCTCAACCTCATGGCCATTTATTTTAATATTATATTTTATAAGGCTATTTTCCGTATTTTCCATTACTGCTTCTAATACTATGGAATCTCCTACTAAATAATATTCTTTGCTAGATGTTAGGACATACTCTATCTTAGCTGGAATATATTCGTAGCAATCAATATAAGCTACAGAATGAACGTCATATTCTCTTTTAGATCGTTTATCCTTAACCATAATTTCAAGTTCATACTGTCCTACTTCTTCTGGAGAAAAGTCAACCCAATTATGATCTCCATATTCTATTTTATCGACTATTCTATCATTTTTCTTAACTATAAAACTATATTTTAATTCTGTTCCACCAGTAGCAATAACTTTAACATTTATAGGTTCTTTAACTAAAAGCTGTCTTTTTTTATCAAATAAAATTTCAGCTATCTCTACTTTTTCTACAAAGTCTTCTTCTATAGTAAAGTTCATTTTTTCTTTAAGCTCATAATCTCCATCAAAAGACTTATCTTTAATGTAAACTTCAATAATATATTCTCCACATTTTGTAGGCTTCCAAAGATAGCTATTTGAATTATTATATTTAGTAGTTTGACTTTCATTACCATCTATGACAAACCTATATAATAATTCTCTCCCACCTGATGCTACTGCTTTTAATGTTATAGCAGTATCTATAACTTGAGGAGAACTTAAATCACTAGTAAAACTAAGAAGTTTAATAGTATTATAAGGAGCAATTTTATAATGAATAATAGCTCTATCATCAAATTCTTTAGGTGAATACATATCTTTAGCTAAACATAAGAGTTTATAATCTCCTTTTTTATTCTCACTAAAACTAACTAGCCTTTTAGTAGAATAATCTTGAATACAAGTTACTTCTCCATATTCATTTATTTTAACAAATTTATATAATATAACCCTGCTCTCATCAAAATTAGCTTCCACTTCAAAAATAAGTTCACTATCAACTAAAAGTTCTGTAGATATACATTTAAAATTGGTTATTTCCAATGAAGAAATTGGTAGAACTTCAAATCTTATAGATTTAAAGTCATCAAATAAATTTTTTGATTGTATATTCTTACACTCAACTAAAAATTCCATTTCTCCGTGTTGCTTTGGAGTATAGCTTAAATTATTTTGAGCAGAATAATCCGTTAAAAGAGTCCAACGAGAGTTTTCTTTAACCCAGTACCTATACATTATAGATGGTGAGATTCCCTCTACAGTTAAGTTAATCTTTTCTCCAACTTTAACTTCATCTCTATCTAAATATATGGATTTTATTAAATTTTCTTCACACTTGCCAATTATGTAATCGATTTTAGACATAAAATCAAAAGGCTTCTTGCTTCCTTCACTTTTGGCTTGTACCATTATTATATATTTTCCATCATCCTTAGGCTGCCACTTAATACAACTATCATTTTGAAAATCTTTAATAGTCTCCCAAGTTCCATCATTTCCAATTAGAAATTTATATAATAAATTTTGTTCTATTTCATTTTCAATACTAATAGTTATTTCTGTACCCTTTTCTTGAGGACTTTGCATGTTTGTAATAATATTCATTTCATTCATTTATTACCCATTCCTCCCCAGTTCATAATTCTCAAAACACTTTACAAATAGCTCATAGTATGATAATTACTATGCAATTAAAACCGTCCCTCAATCATACTATTAATGGAATTTTTCTTCTTATATATTCAAGATATCAACTCCATATTTAACCATTTATTTTGTTTCATATACCCTATTTCATTATACTATAGTTCCAAAATATAGAAAAGAATAAATTATCAATCAAATTCCAATAATAAGGTAAATCATTTTTGTTTGATTAACATTACGAATATTTATTCATCATACTCAATTAATAACTAAAAAACTTTATTATACATTGTATTTAAGAAAGGAGCTATGAAAATGCCTAAAGATAAAAAAGATTTATATGACCCAACCTATACATATAAAAAGTCGGATGTAGATATACAAAACTTTAAAGATTCTTATCCTGTAATAGAACGCACAAATAATGGACTAATCTTTCCTGAAGGAATAAAACCAGATATGGATACAGAACAATTGAGAAATCGCGATTAATTTAGTTCACAATTTAAGAAGATTTCTCATCATTATTCTTACACCCCTTTGGCAATTGAGAATTGACAATGGACTATGGACAATTGTGGATATTTCTCAGTGGTAACTGAGAAATATCCACAATTATTTATCTGTAGCAGCGAATAATGTTCGCCACATAACTAGCAATTTCATTGCTAGCTTAGAAACATATTCAAGAAATTATTTTGCCTAAAAATAATTTCCTCCTTAATTGTCAATTGTCAATTTTGAATTCTCCATTGATAAAGCTCCTGGGTGCAGTATGATATGGCACTATATCTGCAATATTAAGCGATATTTTAGCTATATTGCTTATCTCAATAATGCTAGTGTAAATTCAATAATTTTGTTCCAAATTATACTGCACCTTAGGGGAACCCTTATACAATTGAAAATTGACGATTGACAATGGAGAATTATTGATACTTCTCTTTTATAAGAGAAGTTCTAAATTTATTTCTTTTCAAAGTAACTCAGTCAAC
>NZ_JBSVQM010000055.1:0-3704 GCF_054863625.1 Clostridium sp. Marseille-QA1073
TGCAAATGTAGGTTTGTAAGGCAAATAAATTTTAAAAATTCTTAGATACTATTATAATTAATATTGTAATATGAAGACATCAAGTACCTTTAAGATGTTGGATTTATAATGAAAGCTTTGAAAGTTATGAGGATAATGAGATGGAAAAGATTAGTTTGGTATTAAATAGAATATCTGCTGGAACTACAGTTGTTTTTGGAGGACTTTACATCATAGAAAGTTTAAGTCATAGTGCTTCTGGTATGATGTCCCCTGCGGTTTTTCCATTAGCTATGGGTTCTATTATTCTTTTTACATCGACTTTATTGTTTAACATTAATCAATTTAAAAAACAAAATTGATTAATGTTATTTCAAAGCTAATAAAACATATTAACCTCTTAAATAAATTCATAATAAAGTTATCTATGAAAAACCACGGCACCCCCTTGCTGTGGTTTTTTATGTTAAAATTAAAGTTGAATTCTTATATTTATTCCTTTACTTTAAATAATTTTAATATACATATATAAATAATGATCTTATTATTTTAAAAGTAATTATTTATATGGTAATATTAAAGCCATAAAATCATTATAATTTTATAAATATTTATATTTAGGAGGAGTAGATGAAAAATAGATTTTTAAAATGGTTTTTATATGGGGCACTTGTAGTAGGAATTTTAATAATAGGATATTTTGCTTTTATGACAATTACAGATTATAAGCCAGAGAAAATTTTAGAAGTTAAAATAGAAAACAATAAAGAAGAACAAGCTAAATTAAATTCTCTAATGACTATTATGACTTATAATATAGGCTATTGTGGAATGGACAAAGATGTAGACTTTTTTATGGATGGAGGAAAAGAGTCCCGTTCACTTAGTAAGGAGAAGACCATAGAAAATTTGAAAGAAAGTTTTAAAATAATAGAAAAAGAAAGTCCAACTTTTATTTTTCTACAAGAAGTGGACAAAAAAGCTACAAGAAGTTATAAGGTAGATCAATATGATTATTTTACAAATAATTTAAATGGATATTCATCTAGTTTTGCAATTAATTATAAAGTACCATGGGTACCTGTGCCTATTAAAAAGCCTCATGGGAATGTATTAGCGGGATTAGCGAATTTTTCAAAACTAACTGTGAATAAAAGCACAAGGTATGATTTGCCAGGAAAAGAGTTATGGCCAAGGCAGTTAGCAGAACTTGATCGCTGTATTTTAGTTAATAGAGTGCCAGTGGAGAATGGAAAAGAATTAGTTTTGATAAATCTTCATTTATCAGCCTATGATAAAGGTGGCAAAATAAGAAAGCAACAACTTGATTTTTTATCTTCATTTTTGCAGGAAGAATATAAAAAAGGCAATTATATAATTGCAGGTGGAGATTTTAATCATCAAATTCCAGGGAGTGAAGGTTCTATTTTTAAGACTACAGAAGAATGGCCAGAATGGCTTCAACCTATCCCGAAAGATTTTGAGTTGGAAGGCTTTACATGGAGTTTTGATGAAGAAAATCCAACAGTTAGAGCAGTAGCAAAGCCTTATAAAAAAGGAGAAACTTTTACAACTATAATAGATGGATTTTTGATTTCTAATAATGTTGAAGCTATATTTACTAAAACAAAAGACTTAGATTTTACTTATTCCGATCATAATCCAATAATATTAAACTTTAAATTAAAATAAATTAATATTTTTAAGGACTACTATTAAATTAAATATTTTAGTAGCCTTTTTTAGAAAAATTATAAAATCATAAGATTAAAATTTTCAATCAAGTTTTTAACAGGAAATTAGGTATTAAGATAGAATAGTTAAGAATTCAGAAATTATTTGTATAATAATATATAAAGTGAGGATGAAAATATGAATAATCTTATATCAGCTTTTCCTTTGTATAACTTCTTAAAATACTGCAATGGTAGCTCGCTTGAAAAAGTTATTCTTGATTGCGGCGCTGGTGGAATTAACCCACCTCTTTCTCTATTTTATGAGTTTGGATATAAAACTTACGGCATTGAAATATGCGAAGAACAATTAGAAAAAGCTAGTTCTTTTTGTGATACAAGTAATATGAAGTTAAACATTATTAAAGGAGATATGAAGGAAATTCCTTTAATAATGAATTTTTTAGCTTTTGTTTTCTTATAATACTTCTGTTCATATGAAGAAACAAGATTTTTACTTGCTTTACAAGAATTTTATAGAGTATTAAAATCTAAAGGATTGTGTTATGTAAATTTTTTAGTGAAGAATGTGATTCCTATGGAAAAGGTAATCAAGTTAACGAAGGGGAGTTCATACAAATTGAAGATGAGCAAGAAGTATTTTACTGCCACTATAGAGAGGATGAGATCGAACAATATTTTAATGGATTTGAAATTCTCTATAAAGAAAAACGAACAATTTAGAGAAGAATTGATGATGAAAAATGTACATCATCATATTTCGATTATATATTAATGAAAAAATAATTGTTAATTATTATTTTATAAGATAAAAAACTAAAAATTTATTTTTAATATACTATGTAACTTTAAAAGTTTAGATGATTATTATTATCTAATGTAGACTAAAATTAAGTGTAAGATAGATAAATTATTATGGGTTAAAAATTATTGGTGTTTCTATAGAATAATATTTACAAACTAGCAAAAACTAAACTATATTTGTTTTGAGAAAGGGGATATACATATGAAACATTTAATAATTTATGCTCATCCTAATCCTAATAGTTTTTGTCATGCTATATTAGAAAGTGTAGAAAATGTTAGTAAAAATAAAGGACATGAAGTAAAGATTAAAGATTTATATGCAATTAACTTTAATCCAACATTACAACCAGCAGATTTTGAAGCTTTTGGAAGAGGAGAAGTTCCTAGTGACATTAAAAGTGAACAGGAAGAAGTAAAGTGGGCGGATCTTATTACTTTTATTTACCCTGTATGGTGGGCATCAATGCCAGCTATACTTAAAGGATATATAGATAGAGTATTTGCTAATGGATTTGCATATAAATATGACAATAATGCACCAGTAGGTCTGCTAGAAGGAAAAAAAGCACTAGTATTCAATACAACTGGATCTCCTAGTGATGACTATGCAGAAAATGGTATGCATGACGCTATGAAACAAATGGTAAATGATGGTATATTTAAATTTTGTGGAATTGAACCACTTTATCATACTTTCTTTGGTGCTGTTCCTTTTGTAGATGATGAATCACGTAAAGAGTATTTAACAAAAACAGAAACTTTAATACAAAACTTATAATAAAATTTTAGCCATTACTTTAAAAGTAATGGCTAAAATTTTATTAATAAATTATAGAGATGATATGTATTACTATTTTTCAAGTGATGAAGTTGCTTTTATTTAAAGCTTGTTTAAATAAATTAAGTTCAAACTTAATTATTAAGTATCTATTTAGAGAAGTTGATGATTTAGACATTCAAAGAAGCGGTTATATTATGAAGATGGATTAAATTACAAAAATGTAAGTTTAATTCTTAGTTTTGTAAGGTATATGAATGGTTTAGCTATTTGATTTTACTTATAATAAAATCATAAGTTATAAACATGCTAGATAGTTAAATTCGATATATAAAATCACATATCCAACCTTGAAAACTAAGTACTATGTAAGAGAGAAGTAACCTATAGAATTTTTCTATAGGTTACTTTTCTTTTAATAAAAAATTTATAAATAATTTTATATT
>NZ_JBSVQM010000056.1:0-3635 GCF_054863625.1 Clostridium sp. Marseille-QA1073
TTTTAAAAATTTTGCTTGCTTTGTGAAAAGAAAATTTTTATTCATTATTTTTAAAAAGTTTATAAATTGATTATGAAATATTTTAAAAGAACTTAGAATTAGAGTATAAAAAGATTTAAATAACTAAATAAACAAAATTTGTAGTATACTATATATATTAAATAGAAATGCTAAGAGGAGATAATTATGGATAAGTCATCTAAACACATGGAAATATGTAAAGAACTAAATAGTTTATACGCAAGAAAAAATCATGACTATGGAGATAGCTTTGGTAAGGGATTTAAAGAATATGGCATGGTAATGCCGATAATAAGATTGGAAGATAAATTAAGTAGGCTTAAGACATTAATTAAAGCAGAAAATAAGGTTGATGAGAGTATAGAAGATACATTAATGGATTTAGCTAATTATTCTATAATGACATTAATAGAATTAAAGTATGAAAAAAGTCGCATAGAATGAAGTTAAAAGTGTATTGATAGAAGAAGTTAATAATTATATTTAAAGTAATATATATGTTATAGTTATTAAAAAGATTGAATCTTAGAAGTACATCTAGTTAACTAGATGTACTTCTAAGATTCAATCTTTTTAGAATTTATAAATTAATTCCAATTTTATTTAAAATATAAGAGTATGCAGTATAAAAAATAATCATAATAATAGAAGAGAAAATTATTGATTGAATAAAATTAAAGCCATGCTTAAGCAAAATAGCTAAAGCTATAAAGAATAACATTGAAGGTAAGATCATAAAACATATAGATGAAGATAAAGAAATTACTTGATTTATATCTTTAGTATCATTATAAAGCCATATTAAAGCCAATATGGAAGTTATAGGTAAAGATATAATAATAGCTCCAACAAAAGGAGATTTCTTACTAATAGTAGATACAATAGCAATTAGAAGAGATGATATTAACGTTTTTAAAATAAACTGCATACTCTATATCTCCTTTATTTTAGAAATTTATCTAAAGCATTTTTAAAATCATTAAGAGTTTCTGTATTATTCGTTTCTATAGCCTCTATAACACAATGATTAATATGATCTTCTAGTATTATCTTTCCAATATTATTTATGGCAGAACGAACGGCAGATATTTGAATTAATAGCTCACTGCAATCTCTACCTTCTTCAGCCATACGTTTTACACCTTCTAAATGACCTATAGCTCTAGACAACCTATTAATTACATTTTTTTGTTGTGGATGATTATGATTATGCATATAATTTCCTCCTTTAATATCCCTATAGGGGGGATATTAAAATTATATCACTAAGGTTAACAAAAGACAAAGGGACATACTATAAATGTAAATTTTTTAGAAAATAAAACTTACATTCATAGTTTAAATATTAAAATTAGTTATGGTATTTTAAAATATACTTATGTAGGAATTATATAAAGTTCTTTATTTAAGAAGTTTATTCTAAGCTGATTAAAGATAATTAAACGAATAGATTTTTTTATATGGTGACTCTAAAAGTATAGAAGGAGGAGTATATATGACTAATAAACGCAAGTTTACTAAAAAGTAAATGGCATCATTAGGATTAAAAAAACTGAAAATGGTGATTATATAAATCCAGAGGAGAGAACTAATTCAAAATATAGATCTATAAAAAAAGAGTCTAAATAAGGCCCTTTTTTATTTATATGTATATTAGAAGTGAAAAAACTCGCAAAAAAGTAAAATTTATATTAGTATGTATAAAAGTGGTTGAATATATAGGATTATGTATATTACAATGATATAGGGAGATAGTTGAATATTATTTTATAAAAGGGGGATATTTATGAAAGTTAAACGTTCTAAAATATTATTAATTTCAGCAATATTAGGTTTATTATATTCAATATACATTATATCATATTTTAGCAATGGAATATTTAGTAGTAAAGAAAGTACAGAAATTCTAGGGGCAGCTATAGCGACAGCAGTAGTTACACCACACATAATTTTAGTTGTTTTAGCAACAATTTTTAATTGGATAGCATATTTTTCAAATAAAAGAGGTTTTGCACTTACAGGGGGTATTTTATATGCGGTAGGTGGAGTTATTTTTATTATGTACATTATATTTGTTATTCCATCAATGATATTAAGCTTTGTTGGGTATGCGAAGTTAAAAAAGATTATAGAAATAAATAATTCTATAACAATTGAGGCTAAGAAGTAATAAAAAATATATAATTTAAATATACATTTTTCAACTATCTCAAGTGAAGCAATTGATATATTACATCATAGAAATTATATAACAGTTGATTTAAGTTACAGTACAGATGATTGGACATATGTACATGAACAATTGTTTTAGATGAATAATTAAAGTAGTTATAGATTTCCTATCTATAACTACTTTAGTTTAATCTAATAATTTCTTTATGAATAGCACTCTATCTTCACCATTTCCATCATAATTTGTAATTACAGAAATTCCATCAACCTTTTTATTTCCATTTTCTATTTCAAATCCCATTTTTCTATGGAATGCAATAGAACCTTTATTTATAGGAGATGTTACAGAATGAACTGTAGTACAACCAGATTTTTTTACTACATTAAAGAACAGTTCATATAATTCTTTTGCAATTCCTGATTTTCTATAGTCTGGATGAATGCCTATAAAGTGAATATATGCTTCAGCTGGATAACTTTGTGATATAAAACCAATTAGAAATCCTATAATTTTATTATTTTCTTCTGCTATAAAACTAGTATTTTGAAAATGCTTGACAAACAATCTAGGCAACATATCACTCATATGTCTTCCACCCCACCAAGCATCTATTACTGATATAATTTCTGTATAATCAGATTCTTGTACTGTACGAGTATTCATTTCTAACACCTTCTTTTTTAATAATACAATTATTATGATAAGATATTTTAATACAAATTGTAATATTAACTATTAGACCATAATAGAATAAACTAGTTCAAAATCTATTAAATAATACATTTCACAGTTAATATTTTTTCATATAAATATGGTTGAATTTTAGGATATGTCAGATCATTTGGAAGTTCATCAAATAGCTTTACCTCCTCAATCTCTGAAATTGGTAAAATGCCCATTTCACTTACTTCACAAAAAAATAGCCTCCCAAATAGTTTCCCATTGAAATCATTTATTGAATAATCACAAACAGGTTTTAGAGTAAATTCTTTTGCACCAGTTTCTTCAAACAATTCCCGTTTAGCGGTATTATCAATAGTTTCTCCTATTTCTCTATGACCTCCTGGAATTTCCCAAGATTTCCTCTCTTTATGTCTAACATAAACCCATCTTCCTTGATATATGGTACTTATTACTGCAAATGTTAGTTCTTCATCGTCAATTTTACCTATTTCATAGAATTCTATCTTCATAAATCCTCACCTTTACTCCTTAATAAATATTTATACTATAATGTAATATCATATAATTACGTTATAATATAGCTGAGTTTATTCTCTAAATTATATAAGCTATAGAAGAAATTATCAATAAATTCATTATTCTTATTGTGCAAAGTATAGAATGATGTATTATGGAGAGTATTATATAGCTTCTAAAGTTTCTATCTATTATCTTGTGTTTGGATGATAGTTACATAATTATATTAAGTGAAAATATT
>NZ_JBSVQM010000057.1:0-3403 GCF_054863625.1 Clostridium sp. Marseille-QA1073
TGTTTTTCATATAAATAATCACTATTAAAATTTTAAAAGTTAACCTTATATATTTAAGAATCTCCCTAAAATAGGGAGACTCAAGTATTTTATATTTTAACTTATTTGTTTAACTGATAGTGTGGCACTTACATTAGTACCTGTTATTGTAATTCCTAATGCTACTGCTGCTCCAAACGCTAATTGAATATTTGCATTTGCAGGTACTGTAGCTATTACACTTCCACTATAGACTTGAAGTCCTGTACTTAATGTCTCTGTAAACACTCCTCCTGGAACAGCAGTTCCATTTATTTGAATTTGGAATGTTCCTGATACTGCTAAAGTTGCTGTAAAAAATACTACAAAATTTATCTCATACTGACCAGCATTAGTAACATTTATAGTATTTGCAGTTGGATGAGTTACTCCAGTGGATAGCGGACCGGAATTATTAAAGTTTATAGGTTGAGGTGGCTGAAGCAATGCTATACTTATAGTTTGATTTCCGGTATTATAAACATAGCCAAATGAATTTAATCCATTTGCAGGGCCAGTTGGGCCTGTTACTCCTTGTATACCTTGAATTCCTTGTACTCCAGTTGGTCCTGTCGGGCCGGTCGGACCTGTTGGGCCGGTTGGTCCTGTTGGACCTGTTGGACCGGTATCGCCTGTTGCACCAGGAGCTCCTGGCGCTCCTGGTGCACCTGGTGTTCCTGGCGCTCCATCTGCTCCTGCAGGACCCTGTGGACCAGTTGCTCCAGTTGCACCAGGAGCTCCATCTGCACCGGGTGCTCCATCTGCACCGGGCGCTCCTGGTGATCCAGTTGGGCCGGTTGCCCCTGTTGGGCCAGTTGGTCCTACTAAACCAATTGGTCCAGTTGGACCAGTTGGACCTATTGGACCTGTCGCTCCGATTGGGCCTGTTGCCCCAGTTGGTCCTATTGGGCCTGTTGCCCCGGTTGCTCCTGTTAATCCTGTTGGACCTGTCGCTCCGATTGGGCCTGTTGCCCCAGTTGATCCTATTGGGCCTGTTGCCCCGGTTGCTCCTGTTAATCCTGTTGGACCGGTCGCTCCTGTTGGGCCTATTGGGCCGGTTGCTCCTGTTAATCCTGTTGGGCCTATTGGGCCTGTTGGACCTGTCGCTCCGGTTGCTCCTGTTGGGCCTATTGGGCCGGTCACTCCGGTTGCTCCTGTTAATCCTGTTGGACCTGTTGCCCCAGTTGCTCCTGTTGGACCTATTGGGCCGGTTGCTCCGGTTACTCCTGTTAATCCTGTTGGACCTGTTGCCCCAGTTGCTCCCATTGGGCCTATTGGGCCGGTCGCTCCGGTTGCTCCTGTTAATCCTGTTGGACCAGTTGGGCCGGTCGCTCCTGTTAATCCTGTTGGTCCTGTTGCTCCGGTTACCCCAGTTAATCCTGTTGGGCCTATTGGGCCTGTTGGACCTGTCGCTCCGGTTGCTCCTGTTGGACCGGTTGGGCCCGTTGCTCCAGTTGGGCCTGTTGCTCCTCTCGGTCCAGGTTGTCCTGGTTGGCCAGGCTGTCCAGGTTGTCCCGGTTGTCCGGGTTGCCCTGCAACTCCTTGAACACCGGGAGCTCCTGGTTGGCCAGGTTTACCTGCTTGTCCAGGTTGTCCCGGTTGACCTGGTTGTCCTGCTTGCCCCGTTGGCCCCGTTGCTCCTCTTGGTCCTGTTGGACCCGTTGGACCGGTTGGTCCCGTTGGGCCGGTTGGACCAGGTATATCTGATAAAACATCTACTGCTAACCTAGCATAGATGTTAAATATATCATAAATCAAACACATTCCCTCCCTTAAATCAAATTTCATTAAAATAAAATATTTTATAAGGGCTTATATATCAAAATCATTTATCTTTTAAGAAATTTACTCCAAAACAATTTTAGGAAAAAATAGCCATTAAATATTAGTTTATGACCTAATATATTATAGTTCCTAAGTTTAAATTTGTTACTTTGCTCTTATAAGCTACATATATTGTTATACTATATTAAACCTTCAATTTAAACATTTATTTAAGATAACTCTAATATATTACCTCAAATATAAAAAAGACCTACAGTTTACAGGTCTTTAAGCTGTTGCCTCTTTTTCCTTTATTTTCTTTAATAAAATCTACAAATTTTATTAAATTTTTATCCTCTACAAATTTCATAGAACAAGATTGCTTTTTGCAATGAATAAACACTTTATCTCCAAATTTTTCCTGAGACAATTCTACATTATATATATCTTCATATTCAATTATATCATTAAATATTGTAAAAAATCTTTTACTACAGAATCTTATTTTTTTATTAGTTGCTATTAAGATGCCCGTCCTTAATGTACTTTTTCCATCAAATACCTTTTCATAAGCTCCATATATATAATGTACTATTTCTTCATTGCTCTCAAAACTTTTTTTAGATATTTCTAATAACTTTTCAACTTTTGCCAAAATGCTCCCCCCAAATTGTTATATTATCTAAATATTTTATCAATGTATTTTTTTAAAATTAAAATAGATTCATTCATCAAATCTTTTACTGTATATTTTATTCCTTTTTTAAGTAAACTACAACCTCGATTATTTTTGATTTTATCATCAAGTTTCAATTTACTTTCCACTATAAATGCAATATCACTCATTTCATCATACGCTCTTTCCTCTTCCCATTTTAACAACTTATCTTTTTCTATTGTATATTTAATAGAATCACAAAGCTCTTTAAGTATATTTATTTCATTACTATCTATGGAGGATAAAGTTATTAAATGATTTAATATTATTGCACCGCATACTCTAGCATCAATACTTGTTAATGCACACCAATAAACAAAATAACTAATAAAAACTCTTTTTTTATTTAAATCAAATTTTTTTACAGTATTTTCATATTGTTTAAGTAACTCTTCATTACTTAATAAAACTTCATATTTCATTTATTATCCTCCTTTGTATTGATACGATTTAATAAAAACTGATAACATTTTTATTTGCTATCAGTTTCTGCCACTAAACTTTATTAAAATTTCTCATTTATTTCTTTTTGTATTCTCTTTAAATCTTTTTCTCTCAATCTTGTTTCTTTTTGAATTTGATCCCAATCTTCACCATCAATCATCATTTCTTTTGCTCTGTTTTTAGAATTATATTCTCTTTCATCTTTCATTTTAATGCCTCCAAAATATTTTAATTATATTTTTACCATTTCATTTTCTTTTATGTATAAATATAAAAATACTAAGACTAACATTAATTATGCTTATTTTATAGAAATTCTATGAACTTTATAAGTAATAACATAATATATAACTTTATTACAGAAGTTATTAATATATTTTTTGCAATAAGTCTATCTTATTAATTAAAAGACTTCTTTATTTCAGTTTTAACCAAATATACTTTATTATTCCTATCTAA
>NZ_JBSVQM010000058.1:0-2800 GCF_054863625.1 Clostridium sp. Marseille-QA1073
TATTGAAAATTGATTATTTAGGAGGGAATAAAGATATAACATCATAGAAGTTATAAATAATTTAGTAGATATAGAACTATAGTTCAAACAAACAAGAGTATCTAGAATGAGAATATCTATTGTAAATTTTCTACATGAAAAATATTAAGAAATTGTGAATATTTATGCATCCTTTTACATAATAAAGAAACTAAAGATAAAGCTCTTAAATAAGAATTATATTGGACTAAAAACAATATTTTCAAGTACTTAAAAATAAAATTTTGGTATTGACATACATGGTATAATAAACAAAATGGTTACAACTTGGTTACAACTTATATTATTTTAATACAAGGAGGAAAGGCATGGTATTTAGTTCTCAAATATTCATTTTTGTATTTTTACCAATAACTTTGTTAATTTATTATACCGTAGGGAATCTTTTTCCCAGTAAACTTTTAAAAAATTTTATATCTCTTTTTGCGAGTTTATTATTTTATGCTTGGGGAGGTATAGAGAACCTACCATTATTAGGTGGATGTATTTTAATAAATTACATATTTGGGTTACTTATTGACAAGTTAAAAGATGAGAAAAAATTAAAAAGAATTGTTTTAATAATAGGCGTAATACTAAATTTAAGTTTACTTTTTTATTATAAATATTATGGATTTGCAATAGAAAATATTAATAGTATCTTCAATACCGGTTTTCAATACAAGGAGATTATATTACCTATAGGCATCTCATTTTTTACATTCCAAGGTATGTCATACATAATTGATATATATAGAAATGATGCAAATGTTAATAAAAATATTTTTTCTGTTGCTTTATATGTATCATTTTTCCCGCAACTAATAGCAGGTCCTATTGTAAAATATAAAGATATAGATAATCAAATAAGAGAAAGAAAAGAAACTATTGAAGAGTTTAGTTATGGTATTGAAAGATTTGTTATAGGACTAGCAAAAAAGGTAATTATTGCTGATACTGTAGCTATGATAGCTGATACAATATTTTCACTTTCAAGTACGGGAATTGATTTGCCAACAGCATGGTTAGGAGCTATTTGCTATACCTTCCAAATATACTTTGATTTCTCAGGATATTCTGATATGGCTATTGGATTAGGACATTTATTTGGTTTTAAATTTATGGAAAACTTTAATTATCCATATATATCAAAATCTATAACTGAATTTTGGAGAAGATGGCATATATCTTTATCTACTTGGTTTAAAGAATATCTTTACATACCATTAGGTGGAAATAGAACAGGTAATACTTATTTAAATCTTTTTATTGTTTTTTTAGTTACAGGCTTATGGCATGGAGCTTCATGGAACTTTGTTGCATGGGGAGTATGGCATGGTGTATTTATAATTATTGAAAAGTTTATAAATAAAAAAACATGGTATGTAAAAATTCCATCTTTTATAAAAAGAACAATTACTATGTTTATTGTTATATTAGGATGGGTATTATTTAGAGCCAATGGTTTAATGGAAGCTATAGATTATTTATCAATAATGTTTGGGATAAATAAAGCTGCAACAGTTACCTTCCAATTTAGTTACTTTGTTAATAAATCATTAGTTTTTTGGATGTTTATATCGGTTATAGGCTCTCTTCCAATAATTTATAATATATTTAAAGTATATGAAGATAAAAAAGCCTTTCAGATAGTGAAAACAATATTTATTGGAGTTTTATTAATCATTGCAATAATATTTATAGTTAATTCAACATATAGTCCATTTATTTACTTTCAATTTTAAAGGAGGTGTTAGTGTATGAAAAAAATACATCTTTTTAGAATAATTATATTTCTTTTTATTATTGTATTGCCTATATTTAATATAAATTTAAAGTCTAATCAAGTTTCAGATATAGATAATAGAGAACTTATGGATTCTTCAGAGATATTTTCACAAGATAATGTTACTGAAAATGTAGAAAGTTATATAGAAGATCGTATAGGGTTTAGAACTGAAATGGTTAATGTATACACTAAAGGAATGGATTTGCTATTTGATGAAATGATACATCCCAATTATCAATACGGAAAAGATGGATATATTTTTTCCAAATTACACGAAAGCCCACTTGATAAAGAGTTTCAAGAAGTCTATTCTGACTTTATATTAAATTTTCAAAAATATTGTATAGATAGAGATATAAAATTTTTATATGCCCTTGAGCCTAGTAAAGCAACTGTATACTCTGAGTTTTTACCAGAGGGGTATAATTATGACAATAAAAATCTTGACTATTTTTTAAGTCTTCTTGAAGGTAAAGATATTAATTATTTATATACTGGAGAAGCTTTGATAAATGCTAAAGATTCAAAACAAGTTTTTGATAAAAAATATGATGCTGGGCATTGGAATGAAACTGGAGCTATCATTGGAATTTCATCTATATTAGATAGATTACATAATTTAGATTCAACAGTGGATAAATTTGATATCAGTAAATTTGAACCTGTAGAGTATACTAATACAACTCTTCCAGCTTCATACTTTTCTATAAATGAAAAAACTACACATTATAATTTAAAAGAGAGAAAATCTGAATATATTACTGATTTCAATGATGAAATTAAAAAATCTGAACAATTTAGAGCTTTTTCTCATTATAAAAATCCGGATAATAAAGATGCACCTAAGATACTTATTTTTGGTGGAAGTTATTTTCAAGAGAGAGAAAAGTTTCTTAAGGAGAATTTTTCAGAATTAGTTATGGTACATAATTATCATAATGTAATTGATTATGATTATTATATAAATATTTTTAATCCAGATATAGTTTTATT
>NZ_JBSVQM010000059.1:0-2227 GCF_054863625.1 Clostridium sp. Marseille-QA1073
TAAATTCATTTCTTTTTAAACAAAAACAGGATTTGGTTGCACAAATCCTGTTAACTTATATTGTCTACTGCAAGACTTTCATTTATTTTCTTAAAAAATTTTATAATTTAAAAATAATTTTCATAGAAAACACCTTTTAAGAGAAAGCCCTCCTATTTACAAGAGCTTCTCTCTATTATTTCATAAGGTAGAACAAAATATTTTTTATCTATTTCTTCCTTATTTATTATTTTTATAAGTAATCTCATACTTATTGATCCCATATCATAAAGTGGTTGTGATATAGTTGTTAAGGTTGGATAATACATAGAAGCTAGATCCGTATCACTAAATCCCATAACATCTACATCATCAGGTACAGATATATTTTTCTCTCTCAATGCATTAATAACCCCTACTGCTACTTCATCACTTCCACAAAATACAGCATCTACTTCATTATTCTCAAGTATAGTGTTTATTCCTTTATATCCTTCTTGAGCATTTAAAGAGGAAAAATAAACTAGAGATTCATCAAATTCAAGTTTTTCTTCTACTGCACTTTTATAACCTTTGAAAAGTTTTTCGTAATTTCCACCATACATTGATGGGAAGAATCCTATAAAAGCAACTTTTTTATTTCCCTTATCAATTAAATAGTTAGTTGCATCATATGCAGCTTTATAATTATCTATAGCTACACTTGGGTATTTACCCTTCTTATCACCTGTACCTACAGATACAATTGGTAGTTCAAGTTCATTAATAAGCTCTTCAACTTCATCTACAAGAGCATTACCTATATAAACAACTCCATCTACCATCTTCTCTTTTAACATCCTAAAGCTTTCTTTTTCTCTTTCTAGGTCTAGATCTGTATTGCAAAGCATTATGTTATAGTTATAAATATTTGCAACATCCTCTGCACCTCTAACCACTTCTGGGTAAAGAGAATTTGCAATATCAGGAATTATTATTCCTATTGTACTTGACCTATGTGTCTTTAAACTTCTTGCTAAAATATTTGGTCTATATCCTAGTTTGTCTATTGCATCTAATACTTTTCTTTTCGTATCTTCATTTACAACATTTATTCCATTTAAAACTCTAGAAACAGTTGCTATTGAAACTCCCGCCTCTTTAGCTACATCTTTTATTGAAGCCGCCACGTTAATCACTCCTATTATAAATTAAGCTTTACTATTTATAGTAAGTTATAGAAACATAATTTACAATAGTTTTTCCTAATAAAATGTATTCTATGTTAACTATTAGCTTAATCTTTCAATTTCTTTTTCTTTAAAATAGACTGTTGAAAATGTATAGGCTAAAACTGAAATTACTATTGTAGAAATAATTAATAGTTCTGACATATTACCATCTCCTTATACCCAATCTTTAACTTAATTATAATATATTGGACAATTTATTTGGTTACAAATGAATTACATTTAAATTAATATAAATTTAAACTTGTAATTTTTCTTTCCTATAATATAGACGTTTTTTAAATATAAAAAGTTTCATCATTTATTAAATTTTAATCAAATTCTAATAAAACTGCCCTATATTTCTTATAATCGTAAGAACTTTGCTTTTTTTCTATAGTTTTCGGTATGAATGGATATAATATTACGTTTTCAACTGAGACACATTTTTAAAAAAATAAAGGACTAGTATAGTTCTTCTATTTTGCTTATAGTGCCTTCACAGAATTCGCTGATAGAGACTACTATCAGTGAACCTGTCTCCTTATATAAGATAAAATATACCACCAATCTTCGGTTCGTTATTTTCTTTCATATACCTAACAAAAAAGAAAAGTGATTAGTCACTTTTCTTAAAAATCAATTGGATATATTTTATATATACTATTTAAAAAATTTGTTTATTTTATTACCTGTAATAGTCTATATACTGCTATAAACTCTATAGCTAATATAATTATGTATGTAAATATTAAGAATAACAAATGTCCTTGGGTCTTATTCCTGTGTTTTCCTTTTCTTCTATTCTTCTTTGAAAAGAAACTAAAATATATGAATACAAATAATGGTATGTTAGCTATAAATAGTATTGCTATAAATTTTATTGGGTCTTGCATATCTTAGTCATCTCCTAAAAATTCAAATTCATCGTCTATCCATTAATTTTACATCACTCTTAATTTTTTAACAATTTTTTTATCTTACATTTATATTCATAGTACTTACACTTTTGTAATATATAAATTTACTGCTAGCATACC
>NZ_JBSVQM010000006.1:0-224326 GCF_054863625.1 Clostridium sp. Marseille-QA1073
GGTAAGGTGAATTATTATTTACTCAATTCTATCCAGACACAATATAGAATTTTTTCATCAGTACATAGTAATCATTGTGAACATTAGTTAAATAAATATGAATTTTTTCTCTCTAACAAAGTTAGAATAGAAATAATTATTATATTTTCTCATGTCTATAAAATCTTAATAAGCTTTTTCACTTTTAAATAATTTATAAAATTCTAGCAAAGTATTCTTTAATTCATAGTTATTTAGTTACCTTAAAACTTTTACTTATTATTTTATACCAACTGCATCAAATGCTTGACCAACTATTTTATACTCACGGCTATCTTTTCCATAAAGGTCTGAAGCTGCTTGAAGAGTAGATATTCTAGCTTGCGCAAAGTTAGTTGTACTTGTAAAATAGTGGTTAGCTCTATAGAAAAGTCTACCCATTTCTCTCATGCCTATTTGAGAGCCTATATTGTAAGCGGCCTTTAGGATTATACCTGAATATTTATGAACTCCACCATAATCATTGTATTGACTTGGATATCTCACATCACCTGGGTATGCACTAAAATGATCAGGTTGTCCACATCTTGTTGGATCTTGCATATCTCTTAAAGCATCTCCAGGAGTATTAGGTGTATACACGTCTTCTCCAATTTGCCAATCACCAGGTTCATTTTCACATGCAACTCCCATTATATCTGCAAGAGCTTCATTTAATGCGCCAGATTGATTTTGATATAAAAGCTTTGAACTGGAATCTATTACGCCATGAGTAGTTTCATGAGCTGTAACGTCAAGAGCTTCTGCAAGGGAACTGAAAATTCTGCCATCTCCATCCCCAAAAACCATAGCTTTTACGCTTGGATCCCAAAAAGCATTGTTATATTTATTGTCTAGATGAACACCTATCTTTACATCAGAACCACGACCGTCAATACCATCACGGTTAAATTCAGTTTTATAGTAATCAACAACCTTCGCAACATTATTATGAGCACTTACTGCAGCTTTCATTCTTTCAGTATTAAATGCATTATTAGCACTTGAAACTACAGTTCCATTAAAATTACCATATCTTGAAGAGTTAAAATAAGAGTTTTCACTTATATTATTTAAGTCAAAGGTTATTATTGAACCATTTGAAAGTCTTGTAGTATCCTTTAGATAGTATTTTCCATTTTCTTCGTAAGTGTTTATTGATACATTTTTACCTTTTAAATCAACACCAGTTCCTTGCGCTGGAGCTGCATTTTGAATAAAGCTTAACTTATTTACAATTTGTCCATTTTCTGCATTAACGAAAACTTGCCAACTAGTTGGTTCATTTTCTAGAGTAAGCAATTGAACAAGATACACAACATTGAATTTTCCTTCATGTTCATAAATATAAAGTTCAGGCTTAATATTTGCATCCTTTGGTAAATCTTTAATGTTTAAAAGATCTTTAGCTATTTTAAGAGCATCTTCTTGAGATATTTTTACAAGATCTGACCATTCTATATTCATAACATTTTCATTTATAATACCATTAACTGCATATACCTTATTATTTTTATCTACGTGAACAACTACGTCAGAACCATATACAGGTATTCCATCTCCAGTCATTACGCTTCTAAAATGTGTATATCCAAGTTCATCTTTTTCAGTATCTACAACTTCAAAAGTTCCTGTAGTTTTTCCTAAAAGCTCTTTATTGTTCATAAGAAAAGTTTGAGCTTCTATCTCGTTAGCTACTACTTCTTTAAATTCCTTATTTATAAATGTAAACTTATCTTCAGTAGGATTTTCAATTGTAGTAACCTTGTCATTTTGGCTCTCAACAGGCTTAGCTAGTACTGCTGAAGAAGCAGTATTTAATAACATTGAACTTAATATAATAATTGATAGTGTTTTCTTTTTTAACATAATATTTCCCCTCTCATTCAATAGATAAAATTTTTCGAAAATTTCATCTAACCCTGTTGTAAAGGGGATACAAAGGAGAAATAACTATCCCTATTATTTTCCTCTGCTTTACTTAGGTTAAGATTTACTTTTCAACAATAAAAAAAGAAATTTCATTGCGAAATGTAAACCTGATTTTTAAAAATTTATGGAGATTTTATATTATGATGAAAAAAGAAAACTTTAAAGAATGTAAGACGAAATTTTTTAGAAGTTCAAGAAGTATGTTTTAGTAAAAGGAATACTATGTTATAATCCTAATATTTTAAGAGATTATAAGAATTTTAACGAAACATATTGATTAATAGCAATAGCTATTAGAGATATAATACTAAAATTTAAAATATACTCTGGAAAATAACTTAAATCTTTAGAAATTAAGAATTAACATATAAAATATCATTCCTATACTTAAGAGAGTCAATATAAAAACCCTCTGTTTTCTAACAGAGGGTTTTTATCAAAAAGAAGAATGAGCAATTAATTCATTCTTCTTTTTTTAACTTTAAACTTCTAATAAGAATGCTTCATATGCTCTACAAGCTTCATATATATCTGCTTTGCTCGCAATTTCATATGGAGCATGCATATTGTGTAGAGCAACTCCTGAGTCTATAACTTCCATTCCGTATTCAGCTAAAATATAAGCGATTGTACCACCGCCACCTTGATCTACTTTTCCAAGTTCTGAAGTCTGCCATGAAACATTGTGCTTATCCATTACTTTTCTTAATTCAGCAATAAATTCTGGATTAGCGTCGTTACATCCACCTTTACCTCTTGCTCCAGTATATTTATTAAAAACAACTCCTTTTCCAAAGAATGCATTGTTTTGTTTTTCACTTACAGATGGATAATTTGGATCAAATGCAGCACTTACATCCGAAGACAGCATTTTTGAATTAGCTAATGATCTTCTAACTTTAAGATCACTGTAATCTCCCATTAAATTCACCAGTTCTGCAACAGTATTCTCAAAGAATCTTGATTGCATACCTGTAGCACCCATGCTTCCTACTTCTTCTTTATCAACTAAAAGAGTTATACAAGTCTTATCAGTTTCATTTAAATTCATCATAGCTTCAAATGAAGTATAAGCACAGACTCTGTCATCATGGCCATAAGCCATAACCATTGAGCTGTCTAATCCATAGCTTCTAGCTCTTCCTGCTGGAACTACTTCAAGTTCAGCTGATACAAAATCTTCTTCTGTAATTCCATACTTATTATTTAATAATCTTAATACATTTAATTTAACTCTATTTTTAGCTTCTTTATCTTCAACTGGTATACTTCCGATAAATACATTTAGTTGCTCACCTTCAACAGCTTTCGCTAAGGTTTTTTGCATTTGATCTCCAGCTAAATGAATTAATAAATCAGATATTCCTACTACTGGCTCATTATCATTTTCACCTATTACAACATTAATAGTTGAACCATCTTTTTTACAAACAACTCCATGAATAGCTAGTGGAATAGTTGTCCATTGATATTTCTTAACTCCACCATAATAATGAGTTTTTAATAATGCTAAATCAGAATCTTCGTATAGTGGATTTTGTTTTAAGTCTAGCCTTGGTGAATCAACATGTGCTCCTAATATTTTAAAGCCTTTTTCAACTGGTTCTGAACCAATTAAAAATAATGCTAAAGTCTTTCCCATACAATTTGCATAAACCTTATCCCCAGCTTTTAATCTCTTTCCTTCAGCAATATATGTGTTAATATCTTTATATCCTTTTTTTTCAGCAAGAGCTATAAATTCTGTAACACACTCTCTTTCTGTTTTGCATTTTGACATAAAGTCTATATATCTATCAGATAATGCGAAAACTTTTTCTAAATCTTCTTTAGAATACTTGTCCCAAGCTAGCTCATACTTTTTAATTAAATCTGTCATTACACGCTCCCCTTTCAACACTTTATATACTTTACTTATATTCTACATTCTACTAAATAATTCTATAAATTACAAATATATTTTGGTCATTTAAAGCAAAATACATTAAGAAATATTGGCTAATTATTTTGCTTTAAATAAATAATAGGATTTTAAAAAATAATGATAATTTTTTAGTTCTTATTATGTATAATAATATAGGGTATGCCCTGTATATCCCTATATTATAAATTCAGATTATTTAATTCACTCATTCTTTTTTCTATAGTATCTACTGCAGTAATATTTGATGTATAGCTATATCTGTAGTTAGCAGCTGCTGCTTCAATTATTACTGCTATGTTCCTTCCAGGTCTTACAGGTAAAGTTAATTTTTCTACCTCTGTGTTTAAAATTTCTATATAGTCTTTATCTATCCCTAATCTCTCATAATTTTCATTACTACTCCAATTTTCTATTGAAATTACTAAATTGATTTGTTTCTTCGATTTTACTGAACTCATACCATATATTGCAGGTACATCAATGATTCCCATACCCCTAACCTCAAGCATACCTTGAGTTATATACGGACAACTACCATATAAAAATCCATCTATTTCTTTAATATCTACCGCATCATCAGCAATTAATCTATGTCCCCTCTTTATAAGTTCTAATGCTGTTTCACTTTTACCTATACCACTTTCTCCAATAATAAGTATTCCTATACCATATACATCTACTAATACTCCATGAATTCTTGTTTCAGGTGCTAACTCAATATCAAGAAAATTAGTTAATTTACCAACAAAGCGCGTGGCCTTCATATCTGTTCTCAATACCCATGAATTATGTTTTTCAGCAGCTTCTAAAACTTCTTTATGAATTTCTAATGAGCGAGTTATGATGGTACAAGGAGCATCATAAGAAAAAAATTTATTCATTCTTTCTTTTCTGATTTCAGGAGATAAAGATTCTAAATAGCTATATTCTGTCTTCCCTATTATTTGAACTCTTTTTTCATCAAAATAATCATAAAAGCCAGTTAACTGAAGTCCCGGTCTATTAATACCTCCTAATATTATATTTTTATTCGTTTCTCCCTTTAACATTACCTCTAGATTAAAATTATTTATCAGCTTTTCAACAGTTACTATCATAATCTTGCACCCTCACTTTATAACTATTTTAATTTAAATTTTTTGGCGGCACTCTCTTTATTCCATCTAATTGAGCCCTAAAATTTCTCTTTACATTATCTATATATCTTTGTCTTAATTCCTGTTGTTCTACTTTTTCTTCATCAGTTAACCCTTCATTTTGGCTTTTTTTATATAAAAAATTGATTCTTTCAATGATTTTGTCAATATTCATTTTATTATTCCTTCTTTCTAAATAAATATTTTATAATCTGACATTTTTGTATTTTACATTTTATTCCATATACCTATAAATCAACATTTAATTTTATCTTCCAAAAAATGTATATATCATTTAATGGAAATTATTTATGGTTTTATGTATAATTTGTAATAAAATACATAAAAATGGCAAATTAAAATGATTAACATTTCTTGTCTAATTTGTTAAAATTAAAGTATAAATTAAATGATAGTAATTATAGATTATTTAATTGTGTGAGATAAAGTATGTTTGTTAAATCAAAAATTTTAAAACAAAAAATTAATTCTTTTAAGACTTTATTGCATTTACTTCTTATGTTTAAAAAACCTACAGATAAAATTGTTGTAAGTTGTTCTCAACATTTAGACGAATATATAGTTGAATATCAAAAACTTAAAAAATTCGGAGCATAACTTTATTATTAAATTGTACAAGCTTCAGAAACTTGTTAAGTTTCTGAAGTCTTGTATGTTTTATTTTTCATCTAAATATAAGATTATATCATCAATATTATTTATCTCATCTTTAGAAAAAACAACTACGAAATTATTATAATCATATTTTTTCTCTGTAAGTTCATAGGCTATAAACTCATAATTCATATCATATTCTTCAGTACACTCATCTAATATATCTTCTACATTATCTAATGCAAAATCACTTAAATAAGGTAAAAAATATTCATAATACCAATTTTCATCCTTTATTTCTCCCTCATATTCTTCATTGGCATATTCATTAGCAGCTTCAATCTCAATATCATCAAAATAATATTTAAAAGCTATTATTAATTCTTTACTTTTATAAGATACTTCATTTATATCAGATAATTCGTTTTCTTCTAAAAAATTAAGTATTCCTTCCTTGTTCAATATATTACCTCCTTAAAGTATTATAACTATTTATTATTCTACATACAAATAATAAATCCTTTAATATATTATTGACTTAAAATTCTATATTTTATTAATAATTTTAATAATACACTTTTTGAAAAAAGACTTATATTTTGTTGAAATTTGTTATATAATTTAAAATCGCAAAGGATAGAATGCAAAGGAGGAATTAATTATGAATATTAACTTAATCGGAGTACCAATATTTTTTGGTTGTGACAAAAAAGGTGTAGATTTGGCGCCAAATAAATTAAGAGAAAAAAACATAGCTCAAATTATTAAAAATAATAATCACACTGTATATGATTTGGGAAACTTATATGTTCCAGAGAAAAAAGATTGTGACAAGTTCTCAGCTCATAAAAACATGAAATATGTTGACAGTATCATAGATGTAAATACAAATTTAGCTCATACTGTTTACAGTTCATTAAAATCCGAAAGTTTTCCATTAGTTATAGGAGGAGACCATTCTTTAGGATTAGGTAGTATTTCAGGTGCTAGTAAATATTACAATAATCTTGCAGTTATTTGGGTGGATGCTCATGGTGATATTAATACCCATGAAACATCACCATCTGGCAATGTACACGGGATGCCTTTAGCTGCTGCTATGGGTATAGGTCATGATACTTTAACAAAACTTTATTTTGAAGATAGAAAAGTAAACCCTAAGAATGTATTTATAGTAGGTGCTAGAGATTTAGATACTGGAGAACTTCAATTAATAGAGGATCATAAATTAAATGTTTATACCACTGAAGAAGTTCAAAAAAGAGGGGTAGAAGATATTTTAAATGATATTAAAGAAATTTTAATTGAAAATAAAGTTGATGCAGTGCATTTAAGCTTTGATATTGACTCTATAGATCCTAAGTTCCTTCCTGGAACTGGAACTCCAGTTGATAATGGATTAACTATTAATGAGGCTAAATTTATATTAAAATATCTATTAGAAACTAGATTAATAAAATCTATGGATTTTGTGGAACTGAATACAGAACTTGATAAAGGTAATGATACCATTGAGTTTTGTGTTGAACTCATTGATTATATATCTAAATATTTGTAAAAATAAAACCGTGATTAAGTCACGGTTTTTTAATATACTTTTCACAATTTAATTTTGCGATAAAAAACATTAAAATAATTTAATTGTAATAAATCCAAACTTCTTATTAATTCATTATCTTTTATCTTATTATTTAACTAATTGTAAGAAATTATCCACAAAAGATTCTGCTGCTGTAAAATCTTCTTCACTTGGAACAAAATTAAACTTTAGTCCTTCTGGTAACGTTTTAAATTTAAGTTCCTTTAATCTATTATTTAGCATTGGAACTGCTTCTCCACTCCATCCATAGGATCCAAAAGCTGAAGCAACTTTTCCCCTATTTACTATAGCACTTACATGGGATAATAATTTCCATGTTGGTTCTACTGCATCCTGATTAATGGTTGGAGAACCTATAATAATACCACTTGACTTATCTACAAGTTCAATCATTTTATTAAGATCAGTAGTAGTTATTTCATGAGCTTCTACTTTAATTTGCTTATCTTAATAGTCTTAGCTAAAAATTTTGCCATTGACTCAGTATTTCCATAAGCTGAAACATAAAATATTTGAATATTCTTTTCATCTACAGTAGTTTCTTTAGCCCATTCTCTATATAATTTAGTAAATTTCTCTATGTCATCAATATGAACTGGACCATGACTTGGTGCAATCATATTTTTTTCAAGATTCTCTATTTTATCTAATCCTGCATTAACAAACTTTTTAAACGGTCCCATTATCACATCAAAATAATATTTCATTTCTTCAGTGTAATCTCCACTACAACTATCTGTTATACAATTTTCAGGACAATAATGGCATCCCATAACATCACAAGTGAATAGAACCTTATTGATTTTATCATATGTGAATATTGTATCTGGCCAATGTAAATTTGGTGCAGAAATAAATTCTAAAGTTCTGCTACCTATATTTAATTCGCCTTCAGCAACTTGATTATGAAAATTTGAATTTAATATTCCCCCTAAATATTTTATAGCAGCTCTAGATCCAATTATTTTAGCATTAGGATAATGTTCTAATAACTTTATTAAGGAACCACTATGATCAAGTTCCGTATGTTGTACGATTATGTAATCGATATCTCTATTTCCTATAACACTTCTTATATTCTTCAAATATTGATCAAAAAACTTATCTTTAACAGTATCAATAATCACAACCTTTTCATCATCAATTAAATAAGAATTATAGGTTGTTCCTTTTTTAGTTTCCATTATAATATCAAATACTCTTAATTCTGGGTCATTAACACCTATCCAATATAATTTGTCTTTTAATTCAACTGGTTTCATATACAAGACCTCCACTATAAGATATTTTTCCCTTAAATAATACCCTTTATATGGTAACACATAAAATGGTTATTTTCAAGTAATAACAATTATCATCATATGAAATTATAACAATTTTGATAGACTTTTTTTATACATTATATATTCTCTATGTAATGCTCTTGTTAAATTAACATAGAGTAATTTTTTATCAAGATTATTCTCACCATAATTCTCTTCATCACAATTATAAACTATCGTAGCATCAAACTCTAATCCCTTTGTCATATAACTAGGAATTATTATTCTATTCCCTTTAATACCACTATCATTTTCATCAATCATACTCCACTGATATTTACTTTGCTTTTTTAACTCTTTTAAAACCTCTGTACATTGCTTATAAGTCTTACATATAATTGCAACAGTTTTTTTATTTATATCTTCAACTTCTTCAACAATTTTATCTATTTTATTTATTCCATCTAAGGTATTTTCAATTTTTATAATCTTAGGTTTATGCCCATGTCTTAAAACTGGTTTTGCAGGAATTAAATTTAAATCTTGTTTATCTAGCACTATGTTAGCAAAATCTATAATTTCTACCGTAGATCTATAACTTTGTGTTAGAGAAATATAGGTTGCATCACCTTCAAATACAGCTGCTATAAGTCTTTCCCATGAGTCAATACCTTTATGACTATAAATTCCTTGTCCTAAATCTCCTACTATGGTTAAAGAGTTTTGTTTTGATAATAACTTTAATATAAGCATTTCAAAATAACTATAATCTTGAGCTTCATCTACAATTACATGTATATATTTACTATCTATCCCCTCTAATGCTATTTTTAAATAAACCATATGCGGTAAATCTTCACTGTCAACAATTTTGTCTTTAATATTTTTCTGCGCGCTATTAACTATGTATTTTACCAGCTTTGAAGGAATCTTATTATCAGTAATCTCATTAAAAATCTCTTCATTAGAATACAAATTATAATAAATAGAAATCAACTTTTCATTCTGCCACTTATTAAAAAAGTCTTTTAAAGCTTTATTTCCTTTTTGTTTTAATTCTTTGATAAATTTATCCCGTTCATCATAAAGCTCTATAATTACTTTTCTTTTCTCTTCATTATTTAAACTTTCTTCACACTTAATATCTTTTATTTTAAAGCCATAGTTATCTTCAACCTGACTTTGTATATTTTCAAGTCTATCTTTTAATTTTTGTTTAAAATATCGATTAATTTCATTTTTACGTTTTACAATTGATAGATGCTTTAAATCTCTTATATATAATTTTTTAATTTCCTTTGAACTATATAAAATATACTCATCTATCTTTATATCATCAACTTCAACATCTTTTTTCTCTAAATATTTTATATATCTATCTAATATAATTTTAAAATTTAAAGATCCTTTTATTTTACTTACAGCAGCTAAATATTTTTTATCTTCCTCATTACTATCTTCCATTAAATAAGATAACTTTTTATCTTTAGTATAAATTTTACCTTTGTAATTTATTAGTGATGCACATAAACTTTCAAAAGTGTTTTGAGTAACGGTATAGACACCTAAATTAGGTAATACTTCAGAAATATAATCTAAAAATATTTCATTAGGTGCTACCACAAGTATTTCTTCATGCTCTAAAATCTCATTGTATGTATATACTAAAAAAGCTAATCTATGTAGTGCAACAGTGGTTTTTCCGGAACCAGCAGATCCTTGTATTATCATAGCTTTATTTTTATATGCTCTTATTATCTCATTTTGTTCCTTTTGTATAGTAGCAACTACATCTTTAAGCTTACTACTTATACTTTGTTCAAGGTTTATTTTTAAAAATTCATCTATTAATTCATTGCCTTCTACACTATTCTTTAATATAATTTCATTTATTCCTTCATCAAATGCATCTATAAGTTTTTCATCTCTTACTAAAAATTTTCTTTTAAGCTTTAATTCTCCTTCAATTATCCCCTCTGGAGATATATAGTGTGATTCACCATAAGTTCCACTGTAATATAAATTGGCAATAGGTGCTCTCCAATCGATTACAATTTCTTCATTTTTTAATTCGTCATTTAATCCAAATTTTCCAATATAAAAAGTTTCTGTATCATATCGTTTTTCTCTAAAATCGATTCTCGCAAAATATGGTTGCTTACTTGCTTCCTTATATTTATTTAAATTCTTTTCTGCAAATTGAAAAATTCTCTCTGCTAATATTAAATCATTACTAAAACTTCCACCACTAGACTTTTTCAAATCAGAAATCTTTTTTTCATATTCTTTATATTTCTTTGAGGTCTTATGTTCTTCTATAATAACCCAATCTCTAACTTCTTCAAATTTTTTAAGTTCTAAATTCATTTCACTTTTTTCTATAGCCATATTAACACCTCAATTTCTTATAAACCTTATAATAGAAAAAGCATTATAGATTTTTTCTGCACTTTATATGGTATAATGTTATCATTAATTATTGGAGTTGATAATATGATTTATGTTGAAGATAATGCATACAATTACGCATTAGAAAATAACTATTCTTTTGTTATTAAAATCATCAATGTAAATTTATGTTGAGGAAATACCACCTCTAAAACACTTTGGGTAGAGTGTAAAAATTTTCATGATGATATTACTAATTATACATCATTTGAATATAAAAATGTTAAAATTTATGTAGAAAAATCGCTAAAACTTTCCTCTAATATAAAGATATACAAAAATAAAAAGAGCTATTTTAAAAGTAATAGCTTTGGAGTATATGGAATTGAGATTTCTGAAAATAAAAGTTGATTATTTTAGCCTTACCATATTTTATATACAATAAAAAGACGTGAAATAATCACGTCTTTACTCTTCATCGACAAGTTCATACATCTCAGTAGCCTTTGACATATATAATATTCCGTCTAAATGATCTATTTCATGACAAAATGCTCTAGCTAGAAAATCTACTGCTTCATATTGAACTTTCTGTCCATCTACATTCATCCCCTCTACAACTACTGTAGTAGGCCTTACCACTAAGCCTTCATGATCTTCGTAACTTAAGCATCCTTCATAATCTTCTTCACTCCCTGAGCTTTCAATTATCTTAGGATTCAATAGTACTATTGAATCAGATCCATCTCTTAAATCTATCAATATAGCTCTTTTTAATATACCTATTTGTGGTGCTGCTAGACCAACTCCACTACAATTATACAAAGTATCTTTTAAATCCTGCACTAATGCTAGTATTTCTTCATCAATTTTAACAATAGGTTCACATACTTTATTAAGTTTTTCATCACCATACTGAAGTATCTTTCTTACTGCCATAAATATATATTAAGACATGTATTTGTCTTAAATCCTCCTTTCACAAGGTAATCCTTCTTTTTAAATTATATAATAGTTAGTTATATTACTCAAATACTTTTTAAATAAAAATTATTTATCAATTTATTTTTAAAAGCAACCGTTATAATTTTTAAGTATTAAAAAACTGAGACAAATAAGTCTCAGTTTTGTTGTTGTGCTCTTTGTGTTTCTTCCATTATACTTTTAACTTTCATTAATCTAGTTAAAGCTCCTCTTTCATTTTCATCAAGCTTCATCTTTATATATTTTATAGTTTCTTGAAGCTGAGGTATTGTCATATATTCAAGAGCATTAACCCTTCTTCTAGTCTTTTCAATCTCATCAGCCATCAATTGACAAGCTTTTTCTACTTCTGCTAATTCTAGAAGTTTAGGTAATATTAAATACAATTTTTCAATTGCTTCATCTAACTCTATTGTAGTAGATGCAAATCCATAAGGATAAATACTTCCTGGATCACTTTCAAGTTTTCTAATGAAATTCATTACTGGCACATTAACACTCATTACATTTTTAGTTTCAACATCTACAGATATACTTTCTTTAGGGCAAGATAATGCAGCCTCTAAAAATTGAGGTGGCATTGCTGCACTGGCCATAAAGAAATTTTTAAAGACTTCTTGGAGCTTTTCTTCAACTTCACTTCTTAATTTGTTATTATATTTAATTAAATCAATGAATCTTCTCATAAGCTCATCTTGCTTATCTTTTAATAATTTATGTCCTCTAGTAGCGGTGGCCAATCTTTTTTTAAGCCTGGTGAGCTCCATCCTGGTTGGATTAACATTTAGTTTTGCCATAGTTAATCATCCTCTCTTAGAGGTAAATACTTCTCTAAATATTCATCTCTAATTCTTTTAAGCTCCGTTCTAGGTAATATAGTTAATAAATTCCACCCTAATTTTAACGTTTCTTCTACAGTTCTATTTGCTTCAAAACCTTGAGAAACATAATTTTTTTCAAAAGCCTCTGCAAATTTAGCATACTTTTTATCTGCTTCAGAAAGTGCAGATTCTCCCAATATTGCTGCAAGCTCTTTTGCCTGTTTACCTTGTGCATAAGCTGAAAATAATTGATTCATAGTATCTGCATGATCTTCTCTTGTTTTACCTTTTCCTATACCTTTATCTTTAAGTCTTGATAATGATGGTAAAACATCTATTGGAGGCATTATTCCCTTCTTATATAGCTCTCTTGAAAGGATTATTTGTCCCTCTGTTATATATCCAGTAAGGTCTGGGATTGGGTGTGTTTTATCATCTTCTGGCATCGTTAAAATAGGAATTTGAGTAATAGAACCCTCTTTTCCTCTCAATCTTCCAGCTCTTTCATACAATGTTGAAAGGTCGGTATATAAATAACCAGGATATCCTCTTCTACCTGGAACTTCTTTTCTAGCTGCTGAAACTTCACGTAATGCTTCAGCATAGTTAGTTATATCTGTCATTATAACTAATACGTGCATTCCTTTTTCATAAGCAAGATATTCAGCTGTTGTTAGTGCCATTCTTGGAGTAGCTATTCTCTCTACAGCTGGGTCATTAGCTAAGTTCATAAATAGAACTGATCTATCTATAGCTCCTGTTTTTGTAAATTCTTCAACGAAGAATTCCGCTTCTTCAAAAGTAATACCTATAGCTGCAAAAACCACGGCGAATTTTGAATCAGAATTTAAAACCTTTGCCTGTCTTGCTATTTGTGCAGCAAGTTGAGCATGTGGAAGACCTGATCCTGAAAACACAGGAAGTTTTTGTCCTCTAACTAAAGTATTAAGTCCATCTATAGCAGAAATACCTGTCTGAATAAATTCTGATGGATAATTTCTTGCTACAGGATTTATAGGCTCCCCGTTTATATCTAGTCTCTTCTCTGGAATAATTTTAGGACCATTATCCTTTGGTCTACCCATACCATCAAAGACTCTTCCTAACATGTCTTCTGATACTCCAAGTTCTAGAGGTCTTCCTAGAAACTTAACTTTCGTTCCTTTTAAATTTATTCCAGTTGACCCTTCAAAAAGCTGAACCATGGCATTGCTACCATTAATCTCAAGAACCTTACCTCTTCTCTTTTCTCCAGTTTGTAATTCTATATCAACTAATTCGTCGAACTTTACGCCCTCAACACCTTCAACAACCATCAAAGGTCCTACTACCTCTGCAACTGTTCTGTATTCTTTAAGCATCTAGAACACCTCCTTCGCTGATTAGCTTTTGGATTTCATTTTCTAGCTCTTCCTCAATTTCTTTTATCTTATCTATTTCGGTTTCTGATATATACTTACTTCTTGCAATTTTATCTCTTACTGATATATTAAGTATTTTTTCTAAATAAACTCCGGCATCAAGAGCTTTATTTGCTTCTTTCATAAATTTTAAAACAAGTTTTAAAATCTTATATTGTTTATCTAGTGAAGCATAAGTATCAACTTCATGGAAAGCATTTTGCTGTAAATAGTCTTCTCTTATAGATTTAGAAACTTCTAGCTTTAATCTATCTCTTTCAGATAGCGCATCTATACCAACAAGTCTTACTATTTCTTCTAAGTTTGCTTCCTCTTGAAGAAGTGCCATTGCTTCTGTTCTTAACTCAGACCAGTCGGAAGATACATTTTCATTCATCCAATTTCCCATCTTATCTAGATATAAAGAATATGAATCTAACCAATTAATCGCTGGGAAATGTCTTCTATAGGCAAGATTGGCATCTAATCCCCAGAATACCTTAACTATTCTTAAAGTAGCCTGTGTAACTGGTTCTGATAAGTCCCCGCCTGGTGGTGAAACAGCTCCTATTGCAGTTACTGCTCCTTCTCTACCATCTGAACCTAACGCTATAACTTTACCAGCTCTTTCATAATAATCAGCAAGCCTTGAACCTAAATATGCTGGATATCCTTCATCACCTGGCATCTCTTCAAGTCTTCCTGACATTTCTCTTAGAGCTTCAGCCCAACGTGAAGTAGAGTCTGCCATTATTGAAACAGAATATCCCATATCTCTAAAGTATTCTGCAATTGTTATACCAGTATAAATTGAAGCTTCTCTTGCAGCAACGGGCATATTGGAAGTATTAGCTATAAGTACTGTTCTCTTCATTAAACTTTCCCCTGTTTTTGGGTCTTTAAGTTCAGGGAATTCGTTTAGAACGTCAGTCATTTCATTTCCACGCTCTCCACATCCAACATAAACAACTATTTCTGCATCTCCCCATTTTGCTATTTGATGTTGAACAACAGTTTTTCCAGCTCCGAATGGTCCTGGAACTGCCGCTGTTCCACCTTTTGCTACTGGGAAGAAAGTATCAATAACCCTTTGTCCTGTTATCATTGGTTCTACAGGATTCAATTTTCTAGAATATGGTCTACCACGTCTTACAGGCCATTTTTGAATTAAATTTAATTCTTTATCGTCCTTTTCTGAAGAAACTATACAAACAGTTTCTTCTATAGTAAATTCTCCTGATTTTATATCCTTAACTGTTCCTTCTACTCCATAAGGTACCATTATTTTATGAAGTACTACTGGTGTTTCTTGAACAGTTCCTATTATATCTCCAGCTACAATTACATCACCAACTTTAACAGTAGGTTTAAATTCCCATTTTTTATCTCTATTTAGAGATTTTACGGATACACCCTTTGATAAAAAGGATGATTTTGCAGCCTCCATAAATGCATCTAAAGGTCTTTGTATTCCGTCAAACATTGACTCTATAAGTCCAGGTCCAAGCTCAACACTTAAAGGCTCTCCTGTAGTTGTAACAGGATCTCCTGGTCCTAAACCTGAAGTTTCTTCATAAACTTGTATAGAAGCTTTATCGCCTCTCATCTCAATTATTTCACCGATAAGACCTTTTTCACCAACTTTTACAACGTCATATATATTGGCTTCATCCATGTCCTTAGCAAGAACTAAGGGACCTGAAACCTTAACAATTTTACCGTTCTTCAAGTTACATACCTACCTTTCTATAAGATATTCACACCTACAGCCTTCTCAACATTATCACTAATTCTTTTCTTACCAATGTTTAAAGTCCCTTGATTACTTGGAATTAATATAATGGAAGGAAGCAACTTTTTATTATATCTTTCTATAGTTTCATCTAAGTGCTGTGCTAATTGCTCAGTTACAAATATTACCGCATAATCGTTATAAGCCATTTTATCTATTGCTTTTCTAGCTTCTTCTATTTCTACTACTGGAAAAACGTCTATACCTATGGCTTTAAATGCTAATACAGAATCCTTATCTCCTACAACGCCAATTTTATGCATATATATCACGCAACCTTTCTCTAATAACATTACTATCAACTTTATTAAGTTTACCAGCTAATATTATTCTAATTATTTTTATTTCGGTTTCTTTGGCCATTATATATGCAATTATAGGTTCTGGACCAAAATTAATTTTCTTAGCATTTTTTATAAAACTCATTAAATAATTATCTGAATAAACTTCAAGAGAATTATATTTACCACTGCTTGAATATTCTTCCATTAGAGCTTTTAAGACAGTTTCATATCCATATTTAGATATTCTATTGCTGAAACTTTCCAAATTATCATTTAGTCCTTGTGTAAAAAACTCTTTAGGTATATTGCCATTATCCAGCAATACACCTTCTAAAAATCTAATATCTTTATTTTGTGTTTTAACTCTTATCATTGTTTTTATATTAGTTAAATCTATTGATTTTCTTATAAAATCTACAATGAAATCAAAGTTGGATTCCTTAGCTTTTTCAATTGTAGCTTTATACATATAATTATCTAAAATTATATCTACACTTTGAGAATCCTTATTTTCTTCGTAGTTCTTTTGAACTTCTACAATAGCTTCCCTCATTATAGGTTCCAACTCTTTTAACTCATTAGTAACTATAGAATTTCTTAATTTATCAAATTCCACAGTACCAATAGGAATTAATAAAGAAGATAAATCTCCTCCTAAAATCTTAGATTTCTTTAAAACTTTAATATTATGATAGTCATACTTAATACTCATAATATCAACAATTAATTTTTCAGGAGAAATTTCATACATAAGAGAGTAAAGCCTTTTTAACTCCTCACTTAATAATAGCTCATAGTCCTCATTTCTTTTCAATAAGGCTATATTATCTCCATATTGAGTTTCTTGAAGAATTTTTATAGCTTCTTCTAAAGAACTACTTTCTATCATTCTTTCTATTTTCATTTTATCAAGGAGCTTTTTTTCTATAACTCTTAGCCTAGCCACAGCATGAGTAAAGTTCATTCTATCCATATGGCTATCCTCCTTAAAAATTAATCAAATAACATCATTGCTACTTCATTTTCTATTTCATATCTTAAAGAATTTACTAAAGCCTCATAGGAATAGTTAAATTCTATACCACTTCTTGCTAAAATAAATCCTCCATTCATTTGTCTAGTATTTTTACTTAATATGATATTTGCCTTTTCAACATCTTTAGCAATGGTTCCATTTAATTCCTTTATAAATTCTTCACCTATTTTATCTTTATCATTTTCAGAAACTATTATTTCTTCATGTCCTTGAAGTTTAATTGATTTAAGATTATTTCTTATATAATTTAAATAATCCTGAGAGTTCATATTATTAAGTTCTTTTATAGCTTCATCAAAAACTTTATCAATTACTTGTTGTTTTGCAAATAATTTTTCATTTCTTACTTTTAATTCACTTTTTGATATAGCTCTGTCAAAAAGATTCTTACCTTCTAAGTTTGCTTTTTCTATTATACTTTTTGCAAGTTTTTCAGCTTCTTCTTTCTTTTTAGCTATTAACTCTTTTTCTTTTACTTTAGCATCATTGATTATACCAGTAGCCTTTTCATTAGCATCAGTTATAATTTTTGAAGTTAAATTTTCTAAATTTGACATTATCATCACTTCCTTAATTAAAAGTTAGCGTTGATTATTAATAATAGTGACATAACAAAGCCTAATAATGCATATGTCTCAACCATAACTGTTAAGATGATACCTTTTGTGTTATGTTCTGGCTTTTTAGCTAATATTTGAATTGCTGCTGCTGCTGTTCTTGCCTGTGCTATTGCTGATTTCCATCCTGCGAAAGCTATTGGTAAACAAGCAGCGAATAAATATAAACCATTTGCTAAAGTAATATCTGGGTTTATTTGGAATAGCACCATAAGAGCTATAACGAAACCATAAAGTCCTTGCGTACCTGGTAATAATTCTAATATAAGTGCCTTACCGAACTTTTCTGGTTCTTCTGTAATTAATCCTGAAGCAGCTTCTCCAACCATTCCAACACCTCTAGCTGAACCTATTCCTGGCATAATTGCAGCTAATGCAACACCTATTGCTGCAAAAACTATTCCTCCATTGTCTACTAAAAATCCCATTAAGTTTGTCATAAAAATTCCTCCTTAATCCTTAACAACTTTTACATATTTTGAACTAAATTTTAATGGTCTAAATGTTTTACCTCCGCCTTCATAGAACTTATTAAAATACTCAAGATATTGTAACCTACAAGTATGAACATAAGCTCCTAAGGCATTTATGAATAAATTAAATATATGGCCTACTACAAATATTAGTGATCCAGCTAAAATTTTTGCTATTGGATTTCCTAACATTCCTATCATTAAGTTAAATGCTGATCCAATAAATCCTGTTGCAAGTCCAAGAGCTGCAAGTCTAGTATAAGATACTAAATCCCCTACATAACCTGTTATTCCATATAATGAATATAAACCTGCACCAAGTTTTGCACCTATTCCCTTCTCGCTTCTTCCATGAGTTAATAAAATTAATATCATGCCAGTAAATGTAGCATATTTTGCAATTGTAGAAATATTCCCACTTGTAGATAGACTACTTACTGCGCCTGAAGCTGATAATAACCATAGAATACTTCCTGTTAAAGTCAGATACCATAAACCTACATCTAATAATGCATCTAATGGTTTTCCATCTCTAATCAGCATATACCCTTTAATTCCTAAACCAACATATATTTGAATTAATCCGAAAGCTACTGAAACTATCATCAATAAAATTACATTACTATCTGGTTTCATCCATATTGGGTTAATTTTAATTGCATCTCCGAAGTAACTACCATACATTACTCCCCAAAAAATTGTGGATATACTTAAATAGAAGAACATTTTGATGGATTTTCTTTTATCTTCATCTAGATTGAAGAATTTTAACGCTACCAAAGAACCGATGAACATAACTAATCCATATCCAGCATCTGATAACATCATACCGAAGAAGATAAAATAGAAAGGCATAAATAATGGTGTTGGGTCTATCTCATTGTATCTAGGCATACTATACATTTCTGTAATTGGTTCAAAAGCCTCTGATACTGTTCCATTTTTTAACAATATAGGAACATCTTCACCCTTTGCATCTTCTAACTCTAAATAGTATTCATTATTTAGGCTTTTCCTTATTGTTTCTTCAAATTTATCTATAGTTTCTTCTGGTAACCATCCTTCTATTGTTAGAATATTTTTGCTTCTTAAGAAATTGTTACAACTCTCTAATCTAAGCAAATGATTTTCATTATACTCATATATAAGCTTAAAATCATTTATATATTTCACATGTTCTTCAATCTCTTTTTTTATGTTTTTTAGCTCATTTTTTAGCTCTTTTATTTTAGTTTTAAAGTTTCTAATAACTTCCTTTGGTGGTACTTCATAATCATAATTTACCTTGCTAAAACTATATCTCTTTAGTAAAGTTTCTATTTCACTTTGTAACTCTTTATGGAAGATTATTAGAATATTACTGTCTCTACTATCTTCATTTACAACCTCAATATAACAATTATTATATTGAAAACTTATATCTTCCCTTAAATTATCTATGAAATTTTTTGGAACTACTCCTAAATAAGCAATGCAATTTTTAAAATTATTTACTTCATTCATGGATATATCCAAATTGCTCCATTTACCTATTTCTTCAATTTCACTAGATAGTTTTGAGATATGCTGTTTTTTCTTGTTGATAGTGTTTTCTTTTTCTTTTAAATAATTATATTGTTTTTCCCATTGTAAATCTTCGACTGCTTTTTCAAGTTCATAATAGGTAACAGTGTTTTTTCCCTCTTTTAAGCTCTGAATCGTCCCCTTTTTTTCTTCATACTGGCTTAAAAAATCAATAGCAAACTTGATCTTTGCTTGCTCTTCTTCAATTTCTGATATTTCAATATGAGCGGAGTCTTTTTGTAAATATTCTTCAAGTTCTTCTCGTATTAAAACCTCAGAAAATTGAACACTTTCTAACCTTTGTAGATCTTGTAATAGCTTTTGCTTTTGTGACTCAAAGGCTAAAAGCGTAAACTTCTTCATTTTAACTATTGCCATTGAAATTCACTATCCTCTCAATTACTAATTTAACAGCACTATTAAATTTATTAGCATCTACATTTAGTATATGATCTACTTCTTCCCTACCTTTTTTCAATATCGGTTCAGATTCAGTCTCACTTTCACTTATAAACTTAGATTTTATTTGCTCTGCTTCTTTATAAGCTTCAGTAAGTCTAGCTTCATATTGCTTATCTGCCTCTTTTTCTGCATTTTTAATTATATCTTTACTTTCTTTCAATGCTTTTTCTAATATTTGTGCTGCTTGATCTTCTGCTGTTTTAACTTTGTTTATAGCTTCTAATGCCAAAATATCACCACCTTTTAAAATATAATTATATGGAAAGAGAGGAATAATCTCCTCTCCAACACAATATCATATACTTTATAAAACATCACAAAATACTTATAAAAGGTTTATGTTTACCACTTATTATATATAGCTAAAATTTATTGTACAAGATGTGAAAACGTGCTAAGTGATAAAGTTAACTAATTATTAACCTTTTGTTCATTATTTGTTCATCATTTAGGATTTTTTTTCTATTTTTTTAAGTATATTCCTAGATCTATTAAAACATTATTGCTATTATTAGAGAACCCTACATAGAAATCCTTCCTTGTTATCAATTTATTTACAAAATATTGATTTAAGTCATAATTGAACTTTTCAATATGTATATCATTAACAGAACCTATTAAATTATTGTCAATCAGTTTCTCTTTAATTTGCTTTTCTACGTTTTTATCACTTTCTCTATAGATAAAATCTGGAATTCCTCTTTTTTTATTATAGGTTAAATAGTCAAACTTAATTATGTCACATAATAATCCGCTATCCATTCTTAATATTTCATTATTGAAGTCAAAAAATACCTTATAATATTCACTTGAAGAAATATTTCTTTTAAAATATCCCTTTTCTTTGTAAAATAATGATAGCTGTTCATAAAAATCAAATGGAGTATCAAAAAAATTACTTTCTACAAAATAATTTAATATATTATTAAATTTTCCGCTGTTTAAATATTTATCGACCATATGTTCAATATGCTTTAGTCTAATTAATTCATTATAACTTATATTTTTAGTTTTCAATATTTCGTAAGGAGGATATGGACTATAATACATATCCCACTTTTCTGCTTCTTCTCTCATACTTGATCCCTTTAAAAGTTTTAGAAAACCTAATTGAAGTTCATCTGGCTCTATTGCGTATACATCATTAAAAGATTTTTTAAAAGAATTAAAATCTTCTCCTGGAAGTCCTGCTATAAGATCTAAGTGCTGCATGATATTTTTTAAACATTTTAATTCTTCCACTTTTTCTTTTATTGTAGAAAAATTAACATTTCTATTTATATTCTTAAGGACTTCATCATTAGTGGTTTGTACACCTATTTCAAATTGAAATAATCCTTTTTTGGCTTTGGATAGTGTATCTATAGATTTACTGCTTAATAAATCAGCAGATATTTCAAAGTGAAATCTAGTATCTCCACCTAATTCAATTAAATAATTCCAAATTTTATTTGCAAAACTTTCGTTACAGTTAAATGTCCTATCTACAAATTTCACTAATCTAACTTTATTATCAATAAAATATTTTAAGTCTTTCTTCACCTTTTCAATGTCTATGAATCTAACTCCATGAAAAGTTGAAGATAGACAATATTTACAGTTAAATGGACATCCTCTAGAGGCTTCATAATATACTATTTTATGAGCTAGATCTTCATTTTCTTCATAAGGAAAGACTATTTTATTCATGTTCATTAAGGGACGATTTCCGCCATAGTAAATTTGTCCACTCTTTTTAGAATAAAGTCCTCTGATATTGCTATAATCTATTTCTTCATTTTTATATTCTTTTATTTTAGTATAAATAAACTCTCTGTAAGTTTCTTCTCCTTCGCCTTCTATAACATACTCACCATAGTTAGATTTTAGAAAATTCTCCGAATCATAACTTACTTCTGGTCCACCATAAAATATTTGTATACTATTATCTATTGACTTTATTAAGGTTGTTATTCTTGTTATATATTCAATATTCCATATATAACAGGAAAAACCTAGTAATCTAGGTTTTCTCTCCATTATTTCCTCTACAATTCTCTCAACCCTATCATTTACAGAAAACTCCATAATATCACAATTATAATCCATATCTTTAGTGTAAGCCTTTAAATATCTCACTGCTAAATTACTATGAATATACTTAGCATTTACCCCTATTAATAAAACATTCATCCATTATTTCTCCTCTTTCTACAAATTATATTGTATACTCCATTGTTACTTTTAAAGTTCATAACTTCAAATCTTTTATCAACTAAATCTAATATTTTTTCTTTAGAATTATCTTTTAAAATATTATAATCTTTAATTTGAAATTCCTTTAAGCTTTTATCTGGCATATATACTTTTATATTATTTTCATAAGTTTTTAAAAATTTTTTATCTATATCCCATATATATAAAATTCCATCGTTTTTTAGATAGTTACCGACTTCATCAATAAGTCTCCTTTTTTCAATATTTTTAAATATTGAATTCAAACTAAAAAAAAGTATACAACTATCATAACTCTCTTTCTCAATATTCCTTCGTGCTCTTTTTTCAAAATATTGAATGTCACATTCTTCATCATAATACTTGAACAGATTATATATTACTCCATAATTATCATGGCCTATATCCAACAAGTTTCCATGTAAAATATTATTTTCTAAATTAATAAATACAGAATTATTCATAAACTCTTCACCTCATTTAATATCTATATAAGATTATTATAGATACTATTCAACGAAGAATTTACATTTCCTTCCATAAGTTTTAATTAATTATTTACATCATTATAAAACATTAATAATAATCCTGCTGTACTTTGATTTGCTTTTAATAATACTTTATCTAGAATTTTAGCATATCTTTCATTTTTATTTCTAACATTCCTATACATACTATCAATCCTATTAGAGTATTTAGCATTTTCTTTAATATATTCCTCAACTGTATTATAATTTATAGCTCCTTGTTTAATAGGATGAGTATATCCATTTTGTATAAGTTTAATAGCCCATGTTTCAAAACTCTTATGATTCCTCAAATTTACATTGGCATGCGCAGGTACCGTTGTATCTTGAATTAAATGGCATGCTGCTCCTAAATAAAATATAGCTTTAGGAATATTATTACAGTGGATATTCTTTAAAGCTTTATTATAATAAATTTCACATTCAATTAATGCATTAGAACAGCCATATAAACCTCTTCCACCTTCATGATGATAAAAATGATTAGCACTTTTAAAATCTGAATCTGCCCATATTACACCTTTGTTTAAAATTTTAATATATTTTTTAAAAAATTTGTACTGTTTTTCATATCCATCATTTCTTAAAATTTCCAAAGCTTCTTTATTTATGAATTGATGAACAATACATTCTGTCTTTTTAACCTTTTTCTTTATGGGGTTAAAAGCATATAATAAAAATTTTAATGTATAGCCATAAGTATTTTCAATCTTTCGCTTAATTATATTACCACCTTCTACTGTAAAATTTAATACAGTATTATTATAAACAAAGTTTTCAAAAAAGATAGCTAGATTTTAAATTTAATTTATTTACTTCTAGAAAATAACCTTAAATCTTAATTTCCCTTCTTTTTCTAAAAAAATCTTAAGACTTTAAGATAATTTTAAAATTTCTAATTTAAATTTAAATAAGTTTTAAAAAAATTTTTAATTTATTACTATATAAATAATATAATAATCATAACAATAAGAGTTAGTGCAATAAATAATAAATATCTGAACAATTCCTTTAATGATATTACATTATTTTTATTTTCGCAAGTCTTTAATTCATATAATACACCTTGATTATTTTCTAAAATATTAAGTTTATTATCTAATATTTTTATACTTTCAACTTGTGCTTTATCACCAAAAGCTATATATTCTTTAGATGTTTTAAATTTATTATAATTATATATTTTTTTATCTAACTGATCATAAAAATATATATCATCCCTTTCCCCCAAATTTCCTTGTGAATCAACTGCAATGGTTCCTAATGCTGATACTTTATTATATTGATATACTGGTCCTGGTGGAGTTTGGGTTGGATGTTTTTCTAAAATAAATTCTGTAGTTTTGTTATCTTTATCCAAAAATCTTAAAGAAGTTACAGGATCTCCTCCAGAAAAATCTGGAAACCCATGCCATACTCCCTTTTGAATTTCGTAGATATAATCACTATCATTACTTATTGGTCTTAATCCCCTATACTCCATTCCCCCTACTGTAGCAACTAATTTTCCCTCACTTGAAAAATCCATCCCCATTATATTTCTAATTCCCCAAGCAAATGTTTCATAGACCTTTGTGTTTATATTATAAATAACTACTGTAGAATTTCCTATTTCACTTTTTTCTATTATATGCCCAACTAAATTTGACTTACCATACTCTACAAATGCCCCAGCGTTTTCTTCTCCAAAGTTATTTCCTTTTAAAATTATGGAGTTAGGACTATAATCATGTTCTGTAGGATAATTTTTCTTCCAGAGGTTATCTTCACCTACTACACCTGAATTGGTAGCTGATCCTATAGCAATAAATAGGTATTCTCCTCTTAATTTTAACAATACCTTATTATAATCTCCTATGTTAGGTATTCCTTTAATACATTCACTATGTTCTTTAGTTTTTAGATCATAACAAAAAATTGAAGAATCTGAAGCATAATAAATTTTTTCCTTATCATACACAATGCTAGTTATATTTAGTGAATTTTTTGAGAATAAACTGTAACTTTTACCACTCTCTTCTATTATTATAATTCTATCTTTAAAAGCTATATAATAATTTCCTTTTTCATCTTTATCAAAATCTCTTGAATTAGATAACCCTTTATATTTAATCTCTAAAGCAACATTATTTTCTTTACAAGATATTCCATAGTCATTCTTATTTCTATTAACAAAAATAAAGATTGAAATTGAAAATATTATCAATAAAATCCACCCATAAATCTTTTTCATAACCTCACTCCATTATTTATATATTTATTAATATATATTTTTACAATTTACATTAAATTACTAATCCTTTTCTTTATTTACTAAATTGAAAAATGGTTGTTAAAAATAACACATAAAAATCTGTAAAGTGTTAATTAGTATATATAAAATTGTTATTATATTCACTATCTTAACTATAAGTATATTTATTAAAGTTTAGATTGAGAAGTAAGTTTATGAATAAACTATCTAGAAGTTAGTATATAGTTAATATCTATGCTATTAATTATTTTAATTTACAACTTAAAAGTTAGTTTTGATTAACTTAACTTCTTTAACTAATAAAAAAGCTATAGAATTTCAATGGTTAATTCCTAGAAATTTTAAATATTAAAATAAGAATATAAGTCTGCTCGTCTACATATAAGTATTAATATATTACTTTAGTGGGGGTTTTTATGGGTAATGATACATTTTATAAAGATACCTTTGTTTTAACCATATCTAATTTAGCTATGGCTATAATAAGATTTGTTTTTTCTATTATCCTTTCGGACAAACTAGGTCCAGAGGGAGTTGGCTTATATGGACTTATAATGCCTATATATGATCTATTTTGTTGTCTAGTATGTGGTGGTTTGGTTGCTGCCATATCTAAAGAAGTTTCTTCTTATTATGGGACAAGTCATTATAAAAATTTAAATAAAAGCATTCATGTAGTACTTACCTTCTCATTAATTTGGTCTGTTTTTGTTACAATAATAATATTCATACTATCACCAATTATTAGTAGTCATATAATAAAAGATAGTAGAACTCTATATTCATTGTGGGTATTATGTCCTGCATTGATTTTTGTTGCTATTTCTTCTGTATATAAAGGTTATTTTTATGGTGTATTAGAAGTTAAGACACCAGCAATTATTGATATCGTTGAAAAAGCAATAAGAATGTTTATTACATTATCTGTAATTAATTATTTTTTATTAGAAGATATAACCTCTACAGTTACTGCTACTTATACCTCTTTTACCATAGGTGAATTTGTGAGCCTTATACTTTTATGTTTATTTTATAAAAGAAGTAGGGTTAAATTTATGGACATACCATTAAATAAAGAAAGGACCGAAAACAGTGCTCAACTATTATTTAATATATTAGTAGTGGCGGCACCTTTAGCTATTAATGGCTTATTGACTACAGCGATTTCAGGATTTTCTACATTATTAGTGCCTAGAAGATTAGTATTAGCTGGATTAGAATATACTGCTGCACTAGAAATTATAGGGAAGTTTAGTGGTATGTCTTTAACCATTATATATTTTCCAATTGTGATTGTAGTATCTATGGCTACAATATTAGTACCTGATATATCAAAAAATTTAACTAGAAAAGATTTTACTGGATTAGAAATAAGAATTAATGAAGTTATTAAAATGTGCTTTTTATTGGGTGTTTCTACTATGATAATATGTCTTACAATTCCAAATAATCTTGGAATGTTATTCTACAAAAGAAATGATCTTTCATTATATATTAGAGCTGTATCTATTTGTGCACCTTTTCTATATGCCTCATCTTGTACCTATGGTATTTTAAATGGCTTAGGAAAGCAAAAGACTATATTGATAAGTTCCTTAATTACATCTTTAATCCAATTACTACTGATATATATATTGATAGTAATTCCTGAAATTAATATATTAGGATACGCTATTGCATTAATTGCATCTTCTATTATTGGCTTAATAATTAATATGATTGAAATTAATAAAGTGGTATCTATATCTATGAATTTAGGTGAGTTCTTAATAATTATATGTTTAACTATCTTAACAGCATTAACTTTAAAAATATTGAACATAATAATTCCAAATGATATATTTATTATTAAGAATGTTATTTTAATAATAATTGGATTTTCACTATTCATAACCTCTACCTTTATGATAAGAAAATCATCATAAAAAATCGTGACTAATAGTCACGATTTTTTATATTATAATTTACAGTTTACAGTAAAAAATAATTTAAACAAATTTCACTTTATTTCTCACCTATTTTATTATAAATAAATACAATATTAAAATATTGTTCCTACCTTATCTTTAGTAATAATTTCTTAGGAATAAATTTTATTAATTTTCTAGGTAGCACTTGAAGGTCTCTTTTTCTAATCCCACCTATATATATTAATGATACAAAATACACTATAACAGCAACAAATATAGTAGTAGCTATAGATAATGCATTTGCTATATATCCTTTTGATAACATTAAAAACACTTTATATACTAGGTTGTACCATATTAATCCTACAGTAGCCATAACTGCCGATGCAATAAAAGGTTTAATTATTGGTCTTACAATACTAACTTTAATTTTAAGACTTTGATTTATTAATAATTGATTTAAAATAAGCATTATTAAAAATGAAATAGCATTTCCTATTATTGCTCCTAATATATTAATTTCTGGAATAGCTACAAATACATAATTAGCAATAATTTTTCCTATAAGCCCTATTACTGAAAATATTGTTACTGCTTTAACCTTTCCTAGTCCCTGTAATATAGATGTTTGTAAATACACTATTGTCATTAATATTATTACATAAGATCCATAAAATAACAGGTTAGATATATTTAAATCAAGTTTTAATAGTTGAAGTATCTGTAAACTAAATACAGAAAGACCTACAGCAGAGGGAACTGTGATTAAATAAGTTGCTTTTACACTAGTATTAACACTGTTTCTTAAAGATTTCTTATCTTTAGTTGCACTATGAGCTGAAATTATAGGAACTATTGAAATTGATAGTGAACTTACTAAGGCTAAAGGTACATTTATTAATACAGTATATTGGCTTAATATTCCCCATAATATTTCTATATTTGACTTATCAAAACCAGCTATATCTAATCTGCCTTTCACCAATTTTAAATCTACCAAAGTTCCTGCTTGTTGTATGGCTATACCAATAGTTATAGGTATAGCATAAAATAGAATTTTCTTTGCAATTTCTTCATTTGAAGCTCGTTCTATACCTTTATGACTATAACCTAATGGTATATTATTAGCTCTATTTTTTTCATAGAATCTAAAAAAATATATTGCTGCTACTAGAGCCCCTAAGGTTGTACCAACAGTACCACCTGCTGCTCCATATTCATTTCCATATCCAATTAATAAATAAGCAAAAATCAAACTAAAACCTGTATTGAATACCTGTTCAATAACCTGTGAAATTGCTGTAGGAGTCATATTTCCTCTACCTTGAAAATAGCCCTTATAAGCACATAATATAGTAGTAATTAATATAGTTGGTGATAATGCCCTAATTGCATATGTAGATTGCTCACTATTCATACTTTTTGCTAAAGGTTCAGCAAATAAAAATAGTAACAATGTTAGTGCAAGCCCTAATATAAAGGCCATAGCTCTTGTCATTTTAAAGGTTTTAACTGCATCTTTATAGTTACCAAGAGCTACAAATTCTGAAACTATTTTAGAAATAGCCACTGGTAGCCCAGCATTAGCTATTATATAAAAATATTGAAATATTTGATAAGAAGAATAATATACACCTATACCCTCTTCCTTTAAAATAGCTCGTAATACTGGAACATAGAAAAGAGACATTAGCTTTACAAAAAGCATTGCCATACTTAATATAGCAACACCTTTAGCCGCAGATTGTGTGTTTAACTTCGAACTATTTCCCATAATACACCTCCGTTAGAATTTAAAAACATCATTTTTTATCTTCTTAAGTATTGGAGGTAAAGATTCTGCAATTGTTTTATTTTCTAAATATGACAACGTATCAGGAGTATTCTTAAATATAACTTTATAGGCATATAAGAATTGATAGTTTAATCCATATCTGTTAATAAAAAAACTATTTAATTTTTTATCACCGTATTTGATATCTCCTACTATTGGATTTCCTAAAAAGGATAAGTGAGCTCTAAGTTGATGGCTTCTTCCTGTCAATAGATCTATTTCTATTAGTGAAAAAGTTCCACAGCTTTGTATTGTTTTAACTTTCATAGCTATCTTTTTTGTGTTTGGCATTGGTTTATCATAAACTTTAGATATGTTTGCATCTTCATTTTTAGAAATATATGCTTCATACAATCCATCCTTAATTCTATTTTTCACTAATGCCATATAATATTTTTCGATTTTTCTCTCTCTAATCATCTCATTTAATTGTTTTAATGCATTAAAGTTCTTACCAAATAATACAATACCAGAAGTATTTCTATCTAATCTATTACAAGGTGCAGGAGTAAAGGTTACTTCCTTCTCCGGTTGGTAATCCCCTTTATCATATAGATAGGAAAGTACATAATCTGTTAATGTAGCTTCTCCATTTTTTTTATCACTATGTACTAGGACTCCTGGCCATTTTTCTACTAATATCATATTTTCATCTTCGTAAGTTATTTTTAGTTTATTATCAATTCTGTCAAATTGTTTTTTCTTATTAGTATTTGCTTCAGTTTTAATTTCTCTAATTTCAACTATATCCCCTTCTTCTAAGGAATATTTTTCTTTTACCTTTTTACCATTTACTTTAATGTCTCCCTTTCTAAAAGCTTTGTATATTGCACTTAAAGGGACATCCTTTAGTAATTTCCTTGCAAATTTATCACATCTTTGCCCTGCTTCATTTGGTCCTATATCTATCCTCATATTTTCCTCCTAAGGTAAAACTTATTTTTTATAATTATTTATTTAAAAAGTCCAAAGCCATTTTACAATGCATAGCTACTCCTATAGCTAAGCAATTTTCATCTATATCAAATAAACTACTATGAGCAGGATGTACAACTCCCTTTTCTAAATTGCCACATCCAAGCCAATAAAACATTGAAGGCTTTTCTAAGGAAAAATAAGCAAAACTTTCAACTCCCATAGTCGGTTCATTATAGACTTTAATTTTATCCCGTCCCAATAAGCTTATAGCACTATTTTCAAATATATTATACATATTGTCATCATTTAAAAGACATGGATAACTTTCATCAATTTTTATTTCACAATTTCCTCTCATAGATCTAACTATACCATTTACTATTTCTGACAATCGTTCTTTTACATATTTTCTATGACTTATTTCCATAGTTCTAAGTATTCCTGATATTTCAACTTCTTCAGGTATAATATTTTTTGCTGTGCCACCTTTAATTGTTCCTACTGTTACTACCGCTGGAGAAGTAGGAGAGATTTCTCTACTTACAATAGTTTGGAGTGCTAAAACTATATGGCTTGCAATGACAATTGGATCTACTCCTTTATGAGGACTTGCACCATGTGCACCTCTTCCATATATCTTTATAGTAAAAGGATTTGAGGCTGCATAAGCGGTTCCTCTTTTAATTCCAATTTTTCCACATTCTAAATTTTCATCTACATGAAGACCTATAACTCCATCCACAGAAGGATTTTTAAGGACACCTTCTTCAATCATTAATTGAGCTCCTCCTACAGTTTCTTCAGCAGGCTCAAAGAAAAATTTTATATTACCACTAAATTCATCTTTAATAGAATTCAATACTTTTGCAGCACCTAGAGCTATAGTTGTATGAGCATCATGACCACATGCATGCATTCTTCCCTTTATATTAGAAGTATATACCGTAGTTTTCTTATCCTCTAGCGGCAAAGCATCCATATCTGCTCTTATAGCTATAGTCTTAAAATTCTTTTCTTCTGAGTGTTTTCTTCCCTTTATAGTAGCCACTACTCCTGTTTTAGCCACTTCAGTATAAGAAATATTTTCACTCTTTAAAAAAGCTTTAATCTTTCCTGAAGTTTGAGGCAAATCGAAACCTAACTCAGGATTTCTATGTAAATCTCTTCTAATTTCAATTAATTCATCTTCTATATTCTTTGCCATATTAAGAAAATCCATAACTATGCCTCCATAAAAAAATAATAGACCTTCTTGCCTATTATTTTTAAGCTTAATCTTTTTTACCGTACTTTAAACTTATTTAAGATTATATACTATTATTAAAAATACTTCAACAAATCCTTAATTATTGTTATTTATTAATTCTATTAAATTATACGACATTATAGTTAGAACTTCACCGTCAAAGTCTTTGGAATTTTTTAGAATAAATTTTATTTTAAGAAATTCTTTAATCTTAATTTTTTAAAGATTTAAGCTATTTTTATAGGAAATTTATTTTCCAGAGTATATCTTAAGTTTTCACATTGTATCCCTATATGTAGTTATACGGGAACCTTATTTAAATACATTTTTTTATATTTTTATCTCTTATTTTAGTTTACTTTAAATTATAAAGTTCATAATTGTGATTATGTAAACTATTGAACTGCTCATTATTAAATAAATACTAGCTTTTTAATTTTATATAAAATTATTTACCACATCTATAACAGATTAAAAGACCAACGGTATAATTAATCTGTTGATCTTTATTTTTAAGTGTATGAATATATATTTATACATCATGCTTGTTTTTATAAGTATAATTTTAATTTTTTATAAAAACGTATATAACACTCTAATCCTTTCAAATTTATATGCCACCATAAGTTGTGAAGTTATCTAAATATTTTCCATACGTCTCTAAATTAAGAATATCTACTATGAAGTATATCATATAATCTTTTTTTCATTTTAGAGTTCCATTTGTTGATATATATGTGTCTTATATCTTCTTCAATATTTACATGTATGGAAAGAATTAAACTATTTATCTACTAATTCTATTAAGTTATAATCACATACTATATTTAAGTCAAATCTCTTAGTTATATTATTAAACTCAATTTCTATTGTACTTTCATCTATATATGTAATCTTACCCCTACCGTGACTTTTATGAACTACAAGATTATTCAATTTAAATGGAAGTGAATTTTTGTATTCACACTCCTTTATAAATTGAGAAGGTCTATAACTTTGACTTTGTATTTTCTTAGGTATAAATAGAAAGAGATTTTCAATACTACGAGTCATAGCTACATAAAATAATCTTCTTTCTTCTTCTATACTATTTTCTATATTGTTTTCATGAGGAATATATCCCTGTACCATGTTAATTATAAAAACATTTTTAAATTCCATTCCCTTTACTCCGTGTATAGTACTTAATATTACTGCATCATCTTTTTTATTTTCATTTTTATTTGTTATATGATTTTTATATTCTTCTATATAGGCCAAAAAAGAAATAATAGTTCTATGTTCATAAGCAGAAGACTTAAATTCTTCTAAAATATTTTCTAAATCCTTAAGGCTACCTTTAAACTTTGAAGAATAATCTTTTAAGTAATCATAATAACCTAAATCTTGAATAATAAAAGCAATTGCAGTATTTAATGACATTTTATTCAAACTATGTATATCGTTTTTTAATTTATCTATATTTTTTATTTGAAAGGCCTTAATATCATTACTAGATTTTAATATTTCAAAACAGTCTTCATCTGAAGTACTGTATCTAATTTTCTCCAATAAAATTTTGCTAACATATCTATAAGGTTTATTTATAATTCTTAAAAAACTTTCTTTATCTCTATTATTGATGCTTAATCTTAAATAGGATATTATATCTTGACAAATAAAATGTTCAAAAAAATTATATTCTTTATCTAAAAGCCTAAAAAGTATTCCTTTTCTAATGAAAGTATCAATTATATTTCTACTTTCAATATTAGTTCTATAGATTACAGCAAAGTCACTGAGTTTCTCTTTATTAGTTATTATTTTCTTTTCTATATACGAAGCAATGTAATCAGCCTCTAAATTTTCGTTGTCGCTATTTACAATTTTTATTTCACCATTATATTTTTTATGGGCTATTATATTTTTTTTACTTCTTAAAAAATTCTTTTTTATAACTGTCATAGAAGTTTCTACAATATTATTAGTACATCTATAATTAGTAGAGAGAAATATTTCTTTTGCATTTGGAAAATACTTGTTAAAATTCACCATGTAATCTGGTCTAGATCCCCTAAAACTATATATACATTGATCTTCATCTCCTACTGCAAAGATTTGATTATTTCCTTTAAGTAATTTTAAGATATCTATTTGAATTTCATCACAGTCTTGAAATTCATCAATTAATATATATTTAAATAAATCTCTATAGTTCTGAAGTAACCTAGGATTCTTGATAAATAAATTCTTACACATTATTTGTAAATCATCAAAATCATATATGTTTTTTTCATTTTTATAGCTCTCATATATTTCATAACAGTTTTTAAATATATCCTTATCTAATGTTGTCTCAAATTCATTAATTTGTAAGTTGCTACTTTTAAATAAGGATATGTTATTTATATATTCTTTTACTTTCTCATCCCCTACCTCATCCATATAGGTTGATAAAAAACTTCTAATTATTTTATAGGTTTCTTGTGATTCTATGATATCTATTTTCCCATAATAAGAATTTAATATTTTATAAAATAGTCCATGAAATGTACCAAAAAAAGGACTGACTTTTTCTTTACTTAAATACTTATATCTATTTCTCATATTATTTGCAGCAGCTTTAGTAAAAGTTATAACTATAACATTTTTAGGATTAACATTCTTATATTTTATCAAATGATGAACTTTATTAACTATTACAACAGTTTTACCACTACCTGGCCCAGCACTAACTAATATATTCTCTTCCTCACAAACTATTGCTTTTAATTGCTCATCACTAAGCTTTTCATATTCTTTATAACACATATTATTACCTCATAATTTAAATAGATTTTATTCTTTAGCAAAATTGCATATAATATACTTTATAGTCCAATAACTTTATAGATTATATACTATGATTATGTTATAATATAACACACAATTTATAAAACAGTAAGGGGATAAAAAATGAGTACTTCACAAAGTTTTAATGTAAAAAATCATAGAAATTTAACCATGCTAGTAGATTTTTATGAATTTACCATGATTAATGGATATTTAAATAATGATGTTCAAGATACCATTGCTTATTTTGACATGTTCTTTAGAAGAATTCCTGATGGCGGTGGGTATTGCATCATGGCCGGTGTACAACAGGTAATAGAATTTCTTTCAAGTTTAAAATTTACAAATGATGATATAGAATATCTTAGAAGTAAAAATATCTTTAGTGAAAGCTTTTTAAAATATTTAGAGGATTTTGAATTTGCTTGTGATGTTTGGGCTATACCTGAAGGTACACCTGTATTTCCTGGTGAACCTTTACTAACAGTAAGAGGTCCAGTAATGCAAGCACAGTTTATTGAAACAATGATACTTCTTACTATAAACCATCAAACATTAATCGCTACCAAAGCAGCAAGAATTTGCGAAGCAGCAAAAGGCCGTGTTGTCATGGAATTTGGTTCTAGGCGTGCACAAGGATACGATGGTGCTATATATGGAGCTAGAGCAGCTGTTATTGGAGGTTGTAGTTCTACAGCATGTACTATAGCAGAGGAAATGTTTGGTATTCCTGCTGTAGGTACAATGGCTCACTCTTGGATACAATTATTTGACAGTGAATATGAAGCCTTTAAAGCTTGGGCCCTTACTTACCCAGACAACACCGTTTTACTTATAGATACCTATAATGTTTTAAAATCTGGAGTGCCTAATGCAATAAAAGTTTTTGATGATGTACTAAAACCAATGGGTAAAAGACCTAAAGCAGTAAGAATTGATAGTGGAGATATAACTTATCTTACAAAAGAAGTAAGAAAAATGCTAGATGAAGCCGGTTATGAAGATGTGGGAATTACAGTTTCTAACTCTTTAGATGAGTTTATAATTAGAGCTGTTCTAGAAAATGGTGCTGCCATTGATAGCTTTGGAGTAGGAGAAAGATTGATAACTGCTAGAAGTGAACCTGTATTTGGCGGTGTTTATAAGCTTGTTGCAATAGAGAAAGATAATGTAATTATTCCTAGAATTAAAATCAGTGAAAATATCGAAAAGATTACAAATCCTGCTTTTAAAAAATTATATAGAATCTTTGATAAAAAAACAGATATGGCTATAGCTGATTTAATTTGTCTTAATGATGAGGAAATAAATATTGATGAACCTCTAGAAATTTTCAATCCAACTTTTACATGGAAACGAAAGAGACTAAAAAACTATTATGTAAAAGAATTAATGGTTAAAATTTTTGATAAAGGCAAACCTATATATAATAGTCCTTCTGTAATGGATATAAAAGAATATTCTAAAGTTGAAACTCAGAAACTTTGGCCTGAAGTTCTAAGACTTCAAAATCCACATAATTATTATGTAGATTTATCTAAAAAACTTTGGGAACTTAAGGAATCATTATTATATGAATATTCTTCTAAATATCATGAATAATATAAAGATTTAGGTGATTAATATGTATGATAAACCTAAAATAAAAATATCTAATAAAGCCTATGATAGTTTAATTTCTTTATTACAAAATCATATTGAATATGACTTTGTTAGATTTAAATATGTCAATGGCTGTTGTAGATCATCAAAAGTGGAAATTTTATTAGATAATGAAAATCATAATGATATTAGAGATAATATAGAAGATCTTAATATACTTTATGATAATGAAGTTATAAATTATATTAAAGAAATTATTTTAACCTATAAAAATAACTCTTTTATGGTTAAAACTATTCTTAAGGATGGAGTTAAAAATAATTGTAATAAAAAACTCCAAGGAAATTGCAGTGGTTGTAGTAAAGGATGTAACTTAACATTAAAAAAATAGCACCTAATAGTGCTATTTTTTTATACCCTTTATATCTTTATAAATTTATACAGAAAATCCAATTAAATATATCTATTTTCTTAACCCATTTAAAAAATATAATATTTTCAATTTATAAATTTATAATGCTTTTATATTTTACAATTTATATTCAGGCGAAGTAAGTTAATCATGTATCTATAAGTAACTTTCATTATAAAGTATGCTTATAGGAGAAGTTTTATCATCTTTAAACAAATCATACTCATATATATTTTTAATTACCAAAGGTTTAAAATTTTTCAATTCCGCAAAGGGACATTTATTTTCATTTTCCGACCATTTATATAGTGCACATTCTTTAAAACATTCAACTTCTTCTTCAAAAGTAGTCAATAAAGGACATTTTGACATTATATCACCCCATCCTGAATTATTAAAGTCCTGTCTATATTATAAGCTATAATAGCAATAAGATAAAGTATTTTTAGAAAATTATATTATTTTAGAATATTAAACTTAATTTAATATAAAAAATCGTGACTAAACTATCACGATTTTTTATAATCATATTTAAAATTTTAATTTAAAATCCCATTTCTTCGCCAATAATTATAACACTTATATCACTTAGCATAGGTTTTCTCTTTAATATGGAATAAGCTCTACAAATTCTATTTTTACTATTACAATCCATACAACTTCCTGTAATAGTGCAAGGGTTACTATAAGCTAATCTCTTATTATTCTGAGGTGATGCTATATTTTTAATTCTCTCAAAAGCAGCTTTTTCATCTTTTACTATTTTATTTACTCCTACTACCATTATAACTTTCTTCGGACCAAAAGTTATAGCTGCAACTCTGTTTCCAACACCATCAACATTTACTATTTCTCCATTTAATGTAACTGCATTGCTACTACAAAGAAATAAATCACTTACTAACTCTTTTCTCATTATATCCATTTTTTCATCTTGAGTAAGTCCTGGTTCTCCATGGTCTATAATAGTTCCTCCAATTTTCGTAATCTTCTTTTTAAGATCCATAGATTTTATTGTCACTGATCCCCCAAAAGCGACTACATCTCCAGATTTTACATGATACATTATAAAATTTTCTGCCTGCTCCTTTGTTTCAAAATAAATAGCATGAAATTGATTTTTTTCTAAGGCTTTCACTACTCTTTCACCTATAGCTTGATTATGCCATTTATATACATGCTCCATATAATCACACCCCTAAAATCATCATTATTTATACCATAATATAAATAAAATTTTAAATAAAATATTATGTTAATTTTAATTAATTATTATATATTCCCTATTATAGCATAATATTACTATTACTCTTAACAATATCTATAAAAGACTTTATAATTTGCGCTGTAAATCCCCATATTACATAATTATCATATTCATAAAAATATTCTTTCAATTTACCCTCTCTGAATTTATATTCTTCACCACCATTTATAAGATGAAAAGGAAATCCTTCTTTATTTATTGCTCCAATTTCTAGTTCATATAATAATGGAGTACTTTCCATAAAAAATTTTAGTGGCACTGTAAAGATGTGATCTACCTCTTCTTTACTTGGTATAATTTTTTCTAATTTAGTTTTTGATATAAATGGATACATAAACATTCCATAGGGACTTATGAAATAATCCATATCACCTATATACTCTATATCCTTTTTGCTTAAGTTAAGTTCTTCCATAGTTTCTCTAATGGCTGCTTCTTTAGGAGTTTCTCCTTCTTCAATCATGCCACCAGGTAAACATATATCACCGGGCTGAGTTTTTAACTTATTAGATCTAACCTCAAATATTATATTTAAATCATGATTTTCCTCATCTTCACAAAGTAAAATCATAACTGCACTATTTTTATATTTACCAATTGGTTTTGCTTCTCTATCTTTAAAAATATATTTTATGTTATTTATCAAAATTCACACCTCACTAGGTTTATTATATCATAAAAATTATAAAAAATAATAATAATCTCCATTTACCTTGTCCATTTAATCTTAAAATGCTATACTAATTTTATGTTTTAACATAAATTATGTAAAGGAGAAGTGTAAAGTGAAAAAAATAACTAAATTTATAGCATCTACACTAATATTTACTTCAGTATTTTCCACCATTGCCTTTGCAAAAGCACCAGAGCCAGAGCTTATAGGTACCTCTGCATTAGCTGTGGATTTGGAAACTAATGAAATAATATACGCAAAGAATATTGATAAAAAAATGTATCCTGCAAGTATTACAAAGCTTATGACTGCATTACTTTTAGCAGAAAATAAAAGTCCAGGAGATCTGTTAACATACCCTGAAGCTGCTAAAAATGAGGCTCCTTACTCCTACGGCTTAAATGTTCATCCAGTTAACGCTGGTGATACTTTTACTGCTTCAAATGCAATGGATATTCTTTTATTATATTCTGGTAATGATATAGCTTATATGATTGCTGAAAATGTAGGTGGAAGCGTAAATAATTTTGTTAAAATGATGAATGAAAAAGCAAAAGAGCTAAAAATGACTAACACTCATTTTGTAACACCTAATGGATTAGACGACAATACTCCAGACCATTTAACTACTGCTTACGACTTAAGTATACTTCTTAAAGCAATAATGTCAAATGATTGGACTAAATCCGTTATAAATAAGAAAGAAGCATCAGTTCAATCTACTAAAGGTCCAATAGCTAAAATTGAAAATAGAAATAAATTACTTGGAGTTAATGGAAATATAGGTGGAAAAACCGGATATACAGATAAATCTGGGCGTTGTTTAGTTTCCGTTTATGAAAGAGAAAATCGTAAAATAGCTACAGTGGTTCTAAATTCTGAATATGATTTTCCTAAGGACACAAAAGTATTTGAAGATATGGAAAAATTAGCAGATTATAGTTATAGTGCAGAAAAAGAACTCCTTCTTGAAAAGGACAGTGATCTTAACACTATTACATTAAAATATAATGCTATTCCATTAATAGGACCAGAAAGAGCAATTAGAGTTCCTGTAACTATTCATGAGGATATTACATATTATGATACAGAAGTAAAGCCTGAAATTAACTATAATGTTAATAACTTAAGCGCTTGGAAATTAAACAAAGACAAGTCAGTTGGACAAGTATCTGTAAAAATTAAAGACTCTGAATCTAAATATGATTTATATCCTACAATTTCAAAACTTGATATAATTAAAGAAAATATTTTAATATACTCAATTATGTTAATTGTAATAATTTCGTTGATAGTTCTTACAATTTACTTAATTAATAAGAGAAAACGTAGTAAAAGAAGATATACCCGTTATTACTAGTATATAAGCCTATAGGTTAAAACCTATAGGCTTATAATATTCTATAAATAGCTTAAAATGTCTATTTATTTATTAACATATTTTATTTTTAAATTTCTTTGTCAAATACTAAGGTTTATTGAGTATTATATAAATTATTGATTTATATAAAATTCTATCACCGCACCTCCATTTTCATCATTATGTGCCAAAATCTTGCCATTATGCTTTTCAACTATAATTTTACACATATATAGTCCTAATCCTGAATGCCCTTTCTCTAAAGACCTAGAACTATCACCTTGATAAAAACTTTTAAATAAATTATTCATATCTTTTGTAGAAAAGCCTATTCCATCATCTTTAATAGTAAATTTTATTTTGCCATCATATATAGATAGAATTAGATTAATATTTCCACCACTTTCAGTAAAACGTAGTGAATTTATAATCAAATTATCCAGTACTTGTGAAACCTTATCTTTATCAAAAATTGCTATATTATTATTTTTGTTATTATAAATTTTACAAATAAAATTTATATTCTTTTCTTTGCAGAGCAATTTAAATTCAGTTTTCTTTTCAATAACAAAATCTTTTATGTTCACTTCTTCTAAAATTAAATTAAAGTCTGCTCTATTTATTTTAGAAATATAATTCATATTTTCGATCAATTTAGTTGTTCTATCAGTATTTTGTCTTATAACTTTCAAATGTTTTTTTGTTTTTTCTAGATTTTTTAAATCCATTTCTTCTAAAATTTCCACATGACCTCTAATTATAGTAAGAGGAGTTTTTATATCGTGGGCAATAGCTGATATTATATTGTTTCTCTCCTCCTCCATATTCCAGTTTTTAATTAAAGTATTCTTTAATTCATCTTTCATGTTATTAAAGGATGAAATTAAATCTCCTAACTCATCATCACCTTTATAATTAATAGTAAAATCTAAATTCTTATTTTTAATATTATTAGAAGCGTTTATTAACTCATTGATAGGCTTATTAATCCTTTTATTTAATTTACCTATGAATATTATAGTAAATATTATTAAATAGACAAATGGACAAATAAACAAGTAAAGATTTATAACTTTCATTAAGTTATTATTTATAAATAATGATGAAATTCTATAATTGTATTTTATAACAGCAACAGCTTTTAATTCTCCATTATGTTCTACAGGTATATATTTTATACTTGCATAATTAATAGGTATATTATTTGTATATCCCTTCTCTATATTCCAATTTTTTCTATGATCAATGGTATTAATCTTATACAATATGTCATTAGGCTCCATTTTTAGAAAGTGTGACGTGCCGTGAATATAATTTCCTCTCAAATCTAAAATCTCATACTCCATTCCATCTTCATCTATAAGCTTCAATATATCCTCTTTTTTTTCTACCTCCAATACATTATATCCATTATTTTTTATATATTGTTCAAATTGAGGTACTAATTGTTCATAGTGATTTTCTGGATTTATAAGTTTTAAATTAATTGCTGTAAAAAGTATTAATACTGTTATAACAGTAGCAACTATACTAAAAAATAATATGATGAAAAAATTAAAAACAAACTGTTTTTTTAAAGAACTTCTTTTCATTATCTTATTTTCTCCCATCTATATCCTACACCCCAAACTGTAGAGATATATTCAATTTTATTATCTATCTCTTTAAATTTAGCTCTAATATTTTTAACATGCTCTGTAATAGTACTACTATCACCTTCAGCATCATATCCCCATAGTGATTCATATATTCTTTCTTTAGAAAAGATTTGCCCACTATTCATAGCTAATAATTCAACAATTTCAAATTCTTTTTTAGTAAGGTTAATTAATATATCCTTTATAGTTATTTTATGATTAGCTATGTCTAAGCATAAATCTCCAAATCTCATTTTACTTTCTCTAATGTTATTTTTATTATGTCTTTCTTCTCTCCTTAAATGAGCTGCAACTCTTGCTCTTAATTCTTTTAAACTAAACGGTTTAGTTATATAATCATCTCCACCAATTGAGAAAGCTTTTATTTTGTCTAACTCCCCTTGCTTTGCGCTTAAAAACAAAATAGGGCATTGAATTTCTTCTCTAATTTTTCTACAAAATTCATATCCATCTATACTAGGCATCATTATATCTAATAATATTAAATCTGGATTACTTGTTATTTTAGTTAGTGCCTCATTTCCATCATAAGCAGCTATGATATAATATCCTTCCATTTCTAAAGCTTCTTTAATAAAAGAGACTATTTCCTTCTCATCATCTATAACTAATATTTTATGCATATCTATCTCTCCACTAAACTCTTAATATTTATAGTAATTATAATATAAAATTGTTAACTAAATTAACTTAACACTGATAATTAATAAGTTAATTTATTAATTATTACATATTTATATTAAAATGAAATTATAAAGATTGTATAAAGAAAAAAGACATCTCAAAATAAAAGATGCCTATATGTACAAACTCAATTTTTATTCAATTTATTTAGATTTTGAAGCTATTTCAATATTTTTTTGATGCTCTGGATCAGAAACTGCTTCCACGCTACCATCTTTATGTCTAGTACTATTTAAAAAATGGATATCACAAACACCATCCATATTATTATCTTTAACTACGTCTAAATTCTGTCCTGTGCCATATCCATCTGATAAATCAGGAGCCTGGGAAAGTGCAGGATAGGCATCATTCCCAGCATGAGGCATTCCTGCCATAGATGCTGCAATTCTTCTGCCATTAATTTTTACAACTATCGGTCTTCTCTCCCAAGAAAACCCTCCCCATATACTTTTAATTACTTCTGTATCATTAGAAGTCAATGCTTCAACATCTGCATGATTTGTACCAAAGGTTCTTTTCATCTTAAAGGTCTTACCAGTATAAATATCCTCAATTTCTGCTACTGATCCAATAGGATATAAGTATTGTGCTTCACCCCACCAATCCAAATTTTCTATTTTCGGTTTAGAAGGCTTCTGAATCATCTTCTCTGTTGATATAGTAGCACCTTTAGGTAATATTTGCTTTCCATCAATATCCTCCATATTACCACCTCTTGAAAATGCTATCCTTTCCTCTTCATTATATGTATTACCACTAGGCTCAATTTTTTTTGTTCCTTTAGGAATTTGATCTTCTATACTATTATTTTTTACTGGAATGGATTTTTCCAAAGTAGATTGTTCTTCTATCGTTGAACTAATTGCACTATTCATAAATCTATCATATATATTAAAATCCTTATTACTTTCTATTTTTACAAGGCTAGTTAAAATCACAGTGCTAATTAATAAACTCGACGATAAAATAATCTTTTTTACTTTGTTCATACTCAATTATTCTCCTTTTGTTCATAAGATACTCAATATTTTTCTTCAGGTCTTATGAATTTTTTAAATATATTTTGGATTAAATTTCTATAATTATTCTTATTAATTATAATGTAATGTTTTTGTAATCAAATCTTAATAAATTTGCTTATTTATTATTATATAATAGAATTGGGTAAATTTTAAGTAGAAATTTTATGTAAATTAAGTCAAAAGCACAGAATTTATAAATTTATATATATTCTGTGCTTTTAATTATTGGCGAGTATCGCAAATTAAATCTGCTCTATGATTCTTAATTTTAATTACGCCGTCTTTAGTAAATTTATATATGTAATTCAAAAACTTATCTCTACTAGCTTTTCCTTTTTCCATATCAGCCAGTGCTTTTTCCATTCTTCCAGTATAGTCAGTATCTAATAATTCTTTTATTGGAAAAGTCTCTATAAGTTTTTTGCCTTTTTCAGTAATTAACAATGATTTTCCTTTTGGTTTTATATACCCTGCAAATTTAAGCTTATTTATAATTTCAGCTCTAGTTGCAGCAGTACCAATAGAGTATCCACTTAACACTGATGAATTATCTTCTTCCTCTTCACTATTACTATTTACACTTTTACCACAAGTTTCCATAGCTTTAAGTAAAGTTTTTTCTGTATGATGGGCAGGTGGTTTTGTTTTCTTACATTCTATTTTTAACTCTACTGTCTGAACTATATCATTTTTGTTAACCTTAGGCAACAATTCATCTTTTCCCGTATAGTTTTCTACTTTTAAATACCCTTCTTTTATTAAAATTTTACCTTTTGTACTAAACAATCTATCATATTTTTCACCTTTAATACAAGTTATAATTTCAGTATGCTCAAATTCAGCAGGGTCCATAAATTGAGCTATAAACCTATTTTTTATAGCTTCATAAACTTGCTTTTCATCTAGGGACAAATCTTTAGGTAGTACATATGTAGGTATTATGGCACTATGACTTTCTACTTTATCATTATTAAATACCTTTTTTGAAGTATTAAATTTAATTTCTTCCTCAAAGGGTAACCCCTTTTTTACCACTTCTAATACCTTTTTAGCTTTATCTTTCAAACTCTCTTCTAGCGCAATACTAGAGGTTCTTGGATAAGTTATATGTTTTTTTTCATATAGACTTTGTGCGATTTTAAGTACTTTATCTGCAGTATATCCTTTGTATTTACTTGTAATATATCCTTGTAGATTAGTTAAATTAAAAAGTGGTCCTATATAATCCTTTTTAACTTCAACTTTTTTTTCTATTATAGTACCTTCTTTGTTTTCAATCTCTTTTTTTAGTTTTTCTACACTTTCTTTATTAGTAAATTTGTCTAATTTATTATGAAAAAATTTTCCTTTATAGCTTCCTGCCTCATTCTCAAATTCACCATAAAGCTCATAATATTTTTCTGCTTTAAAGCTTTCTATCTTTATATCTCTATCATATACCATTTTAAGAGTAGGCATTAGTACTCTACCTATATTTAGTAGATTTCCCTTTCCCCTACAATATTTCATTGTAGCTACAGAAGTAAAATTTATACCTATGACCCAATCAGTAAGCTGTCTACTAACGCCTGCATCTTGAAGAAATCTCATTTCCTCATTAGATTTTAAGTTAATAAGCCCTTTCTTTACTTCTTCTTCAGTCCACTCATTTAATAATAATCTATAAATAGGTTTTTTCACATTAATATAATTAAATATTAATAATGCTATTACCTCTCCTTCTCTATCATAATCGGTAGAAGATATAATTTTTTCTACATCCTCTCTTTCTATTAAAGACTTTATTATATTTAACTGTTTTTTAGCTCCACTATCTTCTTTGTTTCTATTTTTATCATCAGGCTTTACTTTATATTTAAACCTTTCTGGTATATAGGGAAAATTTTCAAAACTCCATAGTGCCAACTTGCTATCATAGTCCTTACAATCGTATAAAGTCAATAAATGACCAAAAGCCCATGTTATTATATACTCTTCTCCCTCTATATATCCATCTTTTCTAATTTTACAATTTAATGCCTCTGCTATATTTCTAGCTACAGAAGGCTTTTCTGCTAATATAAGACTTTTCATTTAAATCACCACTTGTAAATTTATATATTATTTTTTATTATACCATATTTGGGATTTAATATTTTCTAATATAATGAAATAAATTATAATAGATGTTATAACTATAATATTTAGGGGGAAAACGTATGAGATTTATAGATTTAAGAAGTGATACTGTAACAGAACCTACTGACAATATGAGAAAAGCTATGTTTGAAGCTATAGTAGGAGATGATGTTTATGAAGATGATCCTACTGTTAAAGAACTAGAACAATATGCTGCTAACCTAGTAAACAAAGAGGCTGCATTATTTGTTCCTAGTGGAACCTTTGGAAATCAACTTGCACTTTTTACTCATTGTAATAGAGGTGAAGAAGTAATTTTAGGAGATAATTGTCATATTGTAGCTCATGAAGTAGGAGGCGCTTCTGTAATTGCAGGCGTTCAGTTAAGAACTATTGATAATCCTAAAGGTATATTAAGCACATCTGAAATTGAAAGAAGAATTAGAAAAGAAGAGGACATTCATTTTCCTAATACTAGTCTTATTTGTATTGAGAATGCTCATTCTAGCGGTGTAGTTGTACCTTTAGATAATATGAGAGATATTTATAATCTAGCAAAAAAATATAATCTTAAAGTACATTTAGATGGAGCAAGATTATTTAATGCTGCTACTTATTTAAATATTCCTCCTTCAGAAATTACAAAATATACAGACTCAGTAATGTTTTGCTTATCTAAAGCATTATGTGCTCCCATAGGTTCTATATTAGCAGGTTCTAAAGAATTTATTGATAAAGCTAGAAAAAAAAGAAAACTACTAGGTGGAGGATTAAGACAAAGTGGATTTTTAGCTGCAGCTGGCTTAGTAGCTTTAAAAGAAATGATAAATCCTTTAAAATTTGATCATGAAAATGCATTGTTATTAGCTAATGAACTTGAAAAAATTCCTGGCATCGAAGTTAATAAAAAAGATATACACATAAATATGGTATTTTTTAGCTTAAAGAATACTGGAATTGATGGACAAACAATTGTAGATGAATTATACAAAAAAGGAATTAAAGTCAATGAGGAAGAAGATGGCTTAATGAGATTTGTTACCCATCATTGGATTACTAAAGAGGATATTTATTATACTTGTAACTTGTTAAAGGATATTATTAATAAAAACAAGTAGTTTTCTTAATTGTTAACAGAAAATTAAGAATACGAAAAGTTCTTTTGGTAACTATATTAGTATACAAAGGATGTAAAGTGGTTGAGCCAAGAGTGTTTGTAGGCTGGAAATGGCTTTATAACATTCGGTCAAAGGTGTATATAGGAGTGAAAATTCTTATATAGGCTGGAGAGAAGACTATTGTAGGTGGTGAAGTGCTGTGTATGTGCATAACTGTATATACAGGGTTTTAAACTATGTATAATGGTCGAGCTAAGATAACTTAGGTTGCCGCAGGCAGTAAGGTATCTCTTCTAAAAAATAATGAACCAATATTTTAGACTATTTTTATCATACTGTGTTGTCAGTACCGCCCATAGCTTCACTATGAGCCAAATCTGACACTTTGTTTGATATGAGAGACATATTGAAAAAATAACTAGCAAATATACTCATAGATTTTGTATCATACTCTATCGTCAGAACTTAATAATAGATACCATCACAAAACCCTGTCGATCTGCCTGGTGCAAAATGTATGACCTATCTTTAACTAGATATTTTATATGCTTAAAATATGCTAACATCTTTGGTTTACTATTTTCTTTTAGATGCCTAATTAAAAGCTAAGGGTGTTACTTAGTCGAAAGATTAATTAATGCTCTACAGGTATTCTATTTTGTCGAGTAAAGATGTGTGTAGGTTGTGTAATGTTTGTATGTAGTCGAAAGATTATATATGGATATGTAATGATGTACACATGTTGTAGCGTAGACTACTTTAGGTTCTCAAAAATCCCTAGGGTAAAGACAGGCACCTGTTAATAGCCTGTCTTTTAAACCTTTATAATAATCTTAGCTTAAATATAATTATTATTTCTTCATTACTAATTAGAGTATATTTAATAATTCTCTCATATCATCAATAGTATAATCAGGTTCATGTTTTAAGACCTCTTCTAAAGGAATAAATGTATATTTAACTAAACAAGTTTTTGCATTAGCAGCCTTTCCAGATAAAATATCATTATGACTATCTCCTATCATTATTGCTTCCTCTGATTTTACACCTAAAAGCTCTAGAGCCTTTAACACTGGTTCTGGATTAGGTTTATGCTTTTTAGTATCTTCTGGTGTTACTATTACATCAAAATATTTTTCTAGCTCAAACAATCTCAATCCTCTCAAGGCAGTGTTACGCCTTTTTGATGTTACTACCGCTAATTTATACCCTCTATTTTTTAACTCTATAAGTGCTTCTTCTACACCATCATAACCTTCTGTATAATCATCATGTATAGTTGCACAGTACTCTATATATGCATTTACAAGTTCTTCAGTTTTTTCTTCACAGTATTTAGACATAGTATATGAAAGTGGTTCTCCAAAATATCTAATAAGTTCATCATCCTCAACTTTTAAGTCTAAACTATTATTTAAAACATACTTAAAACTTTCTAATATTAATCTGTTCGTATTAATTAAAGTTCCATCCAAATCAAACAATATAGCTTTAATCACAACATTTCTCCTCCTTCTAGATTATTTTTTATTTTATCTAGTGGTACATAATACTTAGAATATCTATTATTATATTTATCACTATACATCCCTTTATTGTCACTAACCATCACTACAGCATTCTTATTTATTTTATAAAGTATTCCTTTTAATAAAAGTCCATTATGCTTAAAGGTCACAATACTTCCTAAGGTAATGTTAGAATTCTCCATAAATATCTCACTCTCAGTAGGTAATCTATGATAAATATCGCTATGACCAAAAAGATCTCTGCTTAAAGATTTAAATCTTGCAGTTTTACAACTTGACTTTTTATATTTGTAAAACTCGATTAAATGACAGATTTCATGTTCAAAGACTATTATCATTGCCTCAATTACATCTTTCGTTACAATTCCTGAAACTATTTTTTCTCTATTAGTTTTATTATAATTCTTTAAAAAGTTTAAGCTTAATTTTATCTCAAAGCTTTCACTTATTGAGCTTCTTTTATATATGGTTTTTCCTGCTGCCTTTGTCATTTTATTTGATAGTGAAAAACTAATATTTTTAATAAAATCTTCACTAAATAATTTGATAAGAAATTACTATTGTAAAGCTCAAACAAAACTCTTAAATATAATGGTTTTATGCTTACAATATTGCTACTATTTAAACCTGTGACTTCTTTAAATATACTATATGTTTTATATCTTAAATCATTAATTTCTTCTTTCTTCATTTTAATTACCCAAATGCATTCTCTCTTAAATAAGTTATAATTTATAGTATATCACAGTATGCACTTATTGGTCTAATAGGGCATCTTCAAAAATAAAAAGTCAGTATGCTAGAATATTTTGTGACATACTGCGTTGTCAGACCCTAGTGATAGCATAACTATCGCTGGAACCTAACGCCTTGTCTGCCACAAAATATTCCTACATCTTTGACTAATTATTTTATTTCAGATACCTAAAATAAAACTGCTGAATTTTCAGCAGTTTTATTTACTAGCTTTTTAATATTGCTTTATCAATTAATGAGCTTAAAGAATGATCTTTATTTTCAGCTTTTTCTATAAAGCTTATAAAACGATTTTCTATATCTTCTATATTAATATCTCTAAGCTTAATGATTTCTTCTAAAGATTTAATTTTTCTTTCAAACTCCTCTTTCTTTTCAGATTTTATGATTCCCCTATTTAATGAGGACTTCAATGCTAAATATAAAAAGCATATAATATTATCATCATAATCATTCTTTGATTCTTCAAAATTATTTACAATAAAATTTAAAGATTTATTTAATAAATTTTTATATATAGAAATATCCTCTTTACCTAATGTAAAAGCTAATATACCTTTTATTGTAGATATCACTTTATTAATTTGATCTTCTTGTAAGGAGTTTGCGAAGGCTCCACTAGCAAATTGATGTGATGCTAAAATTCTTAATAATTCTCCCCTTAATGCTTTTGATAATTCTGATTCATCAAATTGAGGCTCATCAAAATAGTGCCTGTAATAAAAGTTAGATGCTAACTGTGTACCATCTCCCTCATCATACTTAATTTTTACTGGTAAAAACTTTTTAAATCCTATTCCTAATACAGGATCATAAAGTTGTTCCATTAATATAAATGATGTTTCACTGCTCAATACTCCTATACGTTTTGATATCTCTATAAGCTTATTTTTCATAGCATTATAAGTTTCTCCACGTTCAAATCTTATCCTATTCTGTAAAGACTGTATCCTCTTTTTATACCATACTTTTTCAATTAAATTCATATTTTCTTCAAGTTCTAAATTACTCAAACTTATTCGTCTCTGAACTCTTCTATTTCCGACTTTTCCTCTTAAAGTTACAATTCCTTCTACCTGTCCTTGCACTTTAGCAAAAATAGAAAATAGTTCCCCATCATACATATATTCAATGGTTCTTGGATAAGTTCTTTCAACTTCAACCAAACCCCAATCAATTTCAATATCCGTAATTTGTAATCCTCTAATTCTATTAAATTGTTTTAAAATACTATCTTCAATTCTTTCATTGCTATTAATAAATTCAGCTTTACCATAAGTAATTTGAGCTAATTTATTAATAAAATAAGTATTAACAGAGGCATCTATGCCAAATGGGAAAATTCTACTTTCAATGCAATGTTCATCTACATAATCTAATATTTCTTTCTCATTATCTACAATGTCATCAGTAAATAATAAAATAGTATTTTCTTCTTCTAAAGCTTCATTTTTTAAAGCGTATTTAATTCCTTCAAAGATAACTGCATCATCTTCACACTGTAATTCATCTATCCACATAGAGGCTTTGATTAAATTTTCTTCATTATATTCTACCCTTCTATCTTCTGAGAAATAATTAAGCTTATCTCCCATTGCAACTATATTAAAAGTATCTTCTTTAGATAAATTTCTTAAGCAAAGTTGAAGTGCATTTTTAGCTTCTAGAAGCTTTTTCCCTTCCATTGAGCTTGATATATCTACCATAAATATATAATTATTAATTTTCCTTTCCTTGGAAGGCTCTATATCAGGTATGAATCTTAAATAAATTATGCTATTATTTTCCTTAGAATTTTCATATATCATTCCAGTAGTTTCTTCAAAAGTCTTTTCCTTTAAATAAATTATCATATCTTTATCTAGATTTTCCTTAGATGAAGCTAAAGTAATTTTATATAAATAATCATTACCTTCTTCTACTTTTATTTTATGAGTATTGCTTATAAACTCCATATCAGTAAAAGACTCAACTAATAAATTTAAGTATAATTTATAATTATTCTTTTTAACTAAATTTTCATTTGAGTCTACATTGGTTGGTGGTATTATTCTAGGAATAGTTAATTTTAATTGTTCATTATCATAAGCCAATTCTTCAATATATGATATCTTTATATTAATACTTTCTCCAGCTAATATTTTTCCCATAGAAATTCTAAAATCATTAGCATTAAACTCCTCTAATAAAAAATTAGAATTGTCATCCTTTATATTATTATAGATTTTATCAACTTCTTTTTTATCTTCTATAATACCTTTTATACTTCTTCCTCCAATATTTGCTTCAAAGCCTGACAATACTGATGTTTCTGGTATAGGAAAAGTGTAGATTGCCTCTACATCACTCTTACCTTTATTTTCATATATATGATCTATAGTAAATTCTACAAACTCGCCACATACATTACCAGTAATGTTTACCTTTCTAAGTACTATATTGCTTTCAATCCTGTCATATGAAAATTTTGGATATTCCATTCAAACCTCTCCTTTTTTAAACTGGAAACTCTATTAAAAATAATTATATATATTTAATTCTACCAAATAAATAATGAATTGCATTAAGACTTTTGTGAATTTTCTTTAAATTTTAATAAAAATAGAGCAAAGTTTCTTGCTCTATTCTCAATCTATTATATATTATACTAATTTTTCATATAAATATGCTATTTCATTACTTCTTTAATAACCCTAAGGGCATTTTTATAAAAGATTTTTTCTATTATATCGTCACTAAACCCTTCATTATTTAGTGCAACCAATAGTTTATCCATATCACCAATATTATCTATCTCTAGCCCTTTAGCATCTATTCCATCAAAATCAGTGCCTAGAGCTACAACTTCACTTCCACCTATATTAATTATATGCTTTATATGCTTTACTATATCTTCAACAAAGCTCCTGCCTTTATTGTTTAAAAAACTTTTTTCGAAATTTATTCCTGTGACTCCGCCTTTTTCCGCAAGTACTCTAATCATATCATCATTTAAATTTCTAGTATGATGACATATCTGTCTAGAATTAGAGTGAGATGCTACAAATGGTTTATTAGAGTATTTAGCAACATCATAAAATCCGCCATCAGATAGATGAGAAACATCTATTATCATTCCTAAATTGTTCATTTCTCTTACACAATCTATACCAAACTCAGTTAATCCTTTGTTTTGTAATTCACTTTTGCAATTTGGAAATCCAATTTCATTAGTATAGTTCCAAGTTAATGTTATAAGTCTAACACCTAATCTATAGAAATTTCTTAGATTGCTAAGTTTACCTTGTATTACTCCGCCTTCTTCAATTGTTAAAAAAGCTGATATTTTATTATTATTAATATTTTCTATAAGTTCTTGATAATTAGTTGCTAATCTTAACTTATCACTATTAGCTTGAATCTCATTATAAAATCTATCTAACATATCTAGAGCATATTTTAAAGGGTCATCTACCTCTTGTGCGTCTACAAACAAAGCAAAAAATTGAGCCATTGAATCACTTTTAACCAGTTTTTCAACATCTACAGAAAAATTATTTCTTCTTAAATTAACTTTATCCCCAGTATACATAAGCCTTCCTATAGTATCGCAATGTAGATCAATCATCTTCATATCATTCATCTCCCATTATAATCATTTATTTAATTGTATCATAAAAACTATTTTCACAGTATTATCCAAATTATATTGATTACAAATTTAAAGGCTACTATTCTTAAAGTATACTTCCGTCTTTTTTAATATACTGAGGTATTTCATTAACTATAACTTTAGCAATTCCATTGTAGAAGTTTTCAACTTCATCAAAAATAGGTTCTATAGCAATATGATTATTTATATCTATATAACCCCATTTTTCATGAATTTGAACAGAAAATAATCCTTCACTATAATCAAAAACATTGTCATACTCTATGGGAATTACAACATTTCCGCTTTTATTTATAAATCCATATTTTTCACCAATTGAAACTACTGCATATTCTCCAGTGAAATTATCACTCCAATCATATTTAGGTTTTATAATAAAGTTTCCACTTTTATCTATAAATCCATATTGATCTTTGAAACAAACAGCTGACAATTCCTCATTAAAACTATTTGCAAATTCAAAGTCTTTATCAAAAATCTTTTCTCCATTTTTATCTATGTAAAAAAACTTATCACTTATAGCTACTGCTGCTAAACCTTCATCGAAATCACTACCATAATCAAAGTGAAAATCTATGGCTACATTACCATCTTTATCAATGTACCCAAATTTTTCACCTTTTTTAACTAGTGCTAATCCATTTTCAAATTCATTTGCATCGTCAAAAGATGGACTTATTATCATTTTTCCTTCGTTATTTATATATCCAAATTTCCCTAGAATTTTAACAGCTGCTAACCCTTCAGTAAAGCCTTTTGCTTCTTCAAATTTTGTTTTAATAACCAAATTCCCATTTTTATTTATGTATCCATATTTATGATTTATTTCAACTACTGCCATATCTTCATTAAAATAGTTTACATCATCATATTTAGGCTCAATAACCATTTTTCCATCTTTATTTATAAAACCGCATTTACCATCCAATTCTACTAGAGCTATATCATCTTCAAACTCATCTGCAAAATCGAACTTAAAATCTATAATTGTTTTACCATTTTCATCTACATATCCATACATATCATTATTTTCTTTAGGATATAATCTATTTTCCATAACCTACACTCCTTCTATAATTATATATAGATGTACTACTTCCAGATTTAATCTATATACTTATATACTTATATACTTATGTTATTAATTATTTGGATTTCTACTCTACATAATTGAGAATTGACTATTGACAATGGAGAATTAAGGATACTTCTCTTTTATAAGAGAAGTTTTAAATTGATTTCTTCTTGAAGTTACACAATAGCTTCTTAGTAAAGGACTATATATCTAGTCTTTTCATAGTATTAGTTAGACTTATTTGTATTGTTCAAAACTATACTGCACCTCAGGGGAACCCTAAAGGGTTTCACTACTGTTCCCCAGAGGTGGGAAACTAACAATTATATTATTAGTAAAAAATCTATTAAAGAAATTAATTTGTAAAAATTAATTTCAACCATAATTGTCAATTGTCCATTTTCAACTCTCAATTGAATAAAGTAGTTCATCTAAATATACATATTAAACTATTGTTATCATAATACAATATTCGTTATTTTACTACACAATATGATAATATAATTGTAGCTACCACTATTATATATTATAATAAAATATGGTGTATATAATAGTGAGAGGAGATAGTTAATATGAAAAATTGTTTAGTGGCCCAGTCCGGTGGTCCTACTTCTGTTATCAATTCAAGTGCTATCGGAATATTTGAAAAAAATTTAGAGTGTAAATATTATGATAATGTTTATGCTGGATTAAATGGTATTGAAGGTATTTTAAATAAAAATTTACTCAACTTGTCAAAAATGCCAAAGGAAGCGGTAAGTGGGCTTAAATACACTCCTTCTTCTGGACTTGGTTCTTGTAGGTACAAGCTCAAAAATTATGAAAATCATAAGGATGAATACGTAAAATTATTTGAAATATTAAAAGAATATGAAATTAGCACTTTTTTCTATATAGGTGGAAATGATTCAATGGACACAGTACATAAACTTAGTAATTATGCTAAAGAGCATAATATCAACATTAAATTTATAGGTGTTCCAAAAACTATTGATAATGATTTACCTATTATGGACCATACCCCTGGATTTGGTAGTGCTGCTAAATTCATTGCTACCATAGCTTTAGAAAACAGTATAGACGCTAATGTCTATAACACTAAAAATGTATTTATAATTGAAACAATGGGAAGGGATACTGGTTGGCTAGCTGCTAGTTCTTGTATTGCCACTATAAACGGAAAATCTGTAGTGGATTATATATATCTTCCCGAAATTCCTTTTAACATTGAAAAATTTGTGAAAGATGTTACTGCAAAACTTGAGGAAAAAAATACTGTTGTAATAGTTGTATCTGAAGGTATTAGAACTGCCGATGGAACTTTTTTAGGAGAAATGTCTTCAACTGGATTAGATAAATTTGGTCACGCCCAACTTGGTGGAGTATGTAATTATCTTAAAAATTTATTAAAAGAAAACGGAGTTAAAAAAGTAAGAGCTATAGAGCTTTCTACAATGCAAAGATCAGCTATGCATTTTGCATCAGAAACTGACATTCAAGAGGCTTATAATATTGGAGCATTCGCACTAGAATATTCTAAAGAAGGCGAAAGTGGAAATATGGTTGCTATAAAAAGAATTTCTAACAGTCCTTATAAATCAGAACCTTTTGCACTTCACACATCGGAAGTTGCAAATAAAATTAAATATTTCCCTAAAGAGTGGATAAATCTAGAAGGTAATAATGTTACTATAGAAGCTTACAATTATACCTTACCACTTATTTTAGGAGAAGCAAAAATTGAATATGAAAATGGACTTCCAAAATATTATACTATAAGATAATACTGAAAAATTTTAAATTATTTATTTATTAAGTAATATAGTCATTTCTTACTATAATGTAAAATTGAAAAATAATAATGAGCAATTATAGTAAATTGTTAACAAAACACGAGATTTTTTTAACTGATTTATTTTAAAAAAGATTTAATATAATAACTATCAATAAAATTTCTAATAAAAATCGTTATATAAAATTTAAATTGAACATACAATAACCGCTTTTAATTATTTAATGATAAAATAATTAAAAGCGGTTTATTCTTGATTTTCATATTATTATTAAATTAATAATTTATCTAATTTTGATCCTTAATAAATTAAAGTTTTGCTGTTTCTTTTTGATTTTTTATCTTTAAGTAAACATAAATTGGCATTCCTGCTACTGCTAATAAAACTACATAAAATGCTACTTTCAATCCTGAGCCATAAATTGCCCATACTGTATATATTAGTCCTATTAATGGTATTATACTCTTTTTTACTATCTGTTTTTTTGTTAAAGTTCCCTGTTTTCTCATAATAACTAAATCTGCCATTATTGTTATCCCATATATAGGTAGATATGTCAATGTTGCAATTAAAGTTATTATATTTAATGCTCCTACAAAGCCATTAGAAAAATTAAGAAGTAAAACTAAATTTGTAATTACTGAACTCAATATTAATGCTTTATATGGAGTCCCATATTTCTCATGACTAGATGAAAATACTTTAGGGAATATTCCATCACTACCAGCAGCATAAGCAATTCTTGCTGAAGAGAATATCCATCCTATAGCTGTTCCTATTATGGATATAACTATTGATATATTAATAAAATATATAATTCCTTGTCCAAAATATTGAGTTAATATGTCTGATATTGGAGCTGTACTTTTAGCTATTTCACTTTGTGGCATTGCTCCCATTGCAAAAAAGCTTAGTGCTAAATAAAATAAACAAGCTAATAATATTCCGAAAATTGTACTTTTAGCTACATTCTTTCCTGGATTTTCAATATCTCCTGCCGCAATACTTGAAGATTCAAGCCCTATAAATGCCCATAGTGTTACTGTTGCCGCTGTTGATATTGTATTTACCCCTTCACCACTTGGGAACATTGGTGTTATATTATTTACATCAAAATGAGTTCCAGCTACTACTATAAATATTAATAATATAGAAAGTTTAAATACAGTTATTATGCTCGCTATATTACCTGTTAGTTTTACACCTTTTATATTTATAAGAGTTAATCCCCAAAGTATAGCTGAACAGAATAAAAATCCAACTAAATGATTATTAGCTATAATTGGGAAAACGGCACCAGAATAGCTTCCTATTGCTATAATTACTGCTGCGTTTCCTATAACTGAACCAGTCCAGTATAACCATGCATTTGTAAATCCAACAAATTCACCAAAAGCTTCTTTTGAGTATTCATAAGGTCCTCCAGTCTTTGGAATAACACTTCCCAATCTTGCAAAGCTTAATGCTATAAAGACTGAACCTATTCCAGTCAAAAGCCATGCTATTAACGTTGAACCTGGCCCTGCCGCGTTTGCTAAAGTAGTTGGCAGCATAAATATTCCTGAACCAATCATATTTCCTACAACTAGTGCAGTTGCTGCAAAAAGGCCCATTTTCTTCTTTTGCGACGTGCTTGAGTTTTTCATCTTTTGTCCTCCTCGTTAATTTTCATTAGTTAATTATAGCTAAATAGTACTACTTAATTTACACTATGAGTTTTTTAGCACATGTAGCTATTTTCTTAGTATTAAAATCTATAATTTCATATGGAATAATTAAATTAATGTCAGTTGCATTAAATATAGAACGGTTCACTAAAATCTATATGTGGATTAGTAATTAGATAATTTCTTTAATTAATCCTAATTTAAAATTGAATCTATTATTAATCTCTAATATTAAAAATCTTTATTTCTAAACCTGTCTAGAATCTAATAAAATTTAAATTATAATACTCGTTGTGCTAGTTAATCATTAGCAATATTTACAAATAGAAAAACTCTAGCATTTTTGCTAATCTATCATCAAAAGAACCAACAATCAATGATAGGAGGAAAGCAATATGCTAGAGCTTAATAAAAATTCTACCATAACAATAAACAACTTAAAAGATTTTATTACTGTCATTTATGTTATAATTGATGATATTTACCAAAAAGTAACTCCAGCATACATAAAGTATCGCCGCAACATTGATAAAGCAATAATGTCAGATAGTGAAATTATAACTCTATCCTTAGTGGGTGAACTTTTAACTATTGATTCTGAAAAAGCATGGTTTGGATTTTCTCGAAAAAATCTAAGAGATTTATTTCTAAATTTTGTACTAGAACAAGATTTCATAGAACTAGAAAATCTCTTTTTAAAGTAGTTGAAGTTATTCAGTAAGGAACTAACAAGTTTCCTTAACTATCAACATGATCAGGTTAGAATCATAGATAGTATGCCTATACCAGTATGCGCTTTTGGTAGGGCACACTTTCACAGATCTTTTAAGCCGGAGGCTGCCTACGGTAAATGTGCTTCCAGAAACAAACTTACTATGGGTTTAAATTACATGCTATCATAGCTCTAGATGGATATATATCAGATTTCATCTTAACCAGCTGATACGACGATAGAGTCGCAATATAGGACTTAACAGCTACCGCTCCATTTACAACAGTTATTGGAGATAAAGGCTATATTGGAGAAAGCCTAGCTTTACATTTGAAATCTGAAAATCACATAAACCTATTAACTATAAAACGTACTAATTCTAAAGTTAAAGTTTCAAAACAGTTCAGAAGAATGATTTTTAAAGCTCGTCGGAGAGTTGAAACTTCTTTTCTCAGCTTTCTGGACAATTAAATATCCAAAGAGTTTTAGCAAAATCTATGTGGGGACTAATTTCTAGAATAACAAATAAAATTTTAGCCCATAATCTTTGTTTTTCATAAATAAAATCTTAAATATTAATTCTAATATTGCAAAAATCAAGGATTTAATATTTGGATAAAACTTTTAAAAGAACATTTTAAATTCTTAGGATTACTATGCCAATGTACTATGGAATAATAATCCTATTAATGAAAAATTATCTTTTAGCACAACAGGTTATAATATAATTGCTTATTATTGTTATAAAAATTTTTAGCATAGCTTGTCTACTGTTTAAAATTCTTAATTTTAAATTTAATAAAATAAATACTTTTATCTTTTCTATAATAATGCTTTAATTTTATATTCCATATTGATATTATATTCTTTAACTTAATAAAGTAAATGTTTTCATTTTTTCTTATTCTTCTCTTATTACCTATTATTGTTATAAGGTTTTTGAAAATCTTAACTTTTTATTTATTTTGAATCTAAGATTTAAAATTTAATTATTAAGATTAAAAATCCTTTTTTAAAATAATAAAAATCTTATAATGTCACAGGCTATTATGTCTATTTTTCAACTTATACCAAATCATATTATTTCTCAAAAGATATTATAGCATAATATCTTCTAACTTCAATTGATAATATGAAATTTATATAATAAATATTCAATTTTATTGTATATTTATTAATTTATAAAATATAACATTAATTCTTCATATATGTTAAAGTTTTTTAAAATTTTTTATATATTTTTTAAAAATTAATCTTCTTCTTTCCATTAGACTCTTCTTAAAATGTGAAAAATTTTAGTATACATATTTTTTAATTTAAAAATATTTATCTACTATTTTACATTATCAGTATTTTTTGTTATAAGTCAACAAATTTATTATCTTTTAAAAATCTTCATCCGTACTTTTAATAATTACTAATATTTGATAAAAATTTTTCTATAAGAACATAGAAAATTCAGCGTCTTATAATTATTTAAATTTACCTATTACTATAACTATTCCATAATTAATTCAATATTTAATTAGCGAAAATAAGCCTTATAATAATATCCTTATATAATATTACAATAAAGGTAGCTATGGTTATAAAAGGTGTATAAGGAATAGTTTTTTTTCTACTTTCTCCTTTAGCTATCATGTATATACATATAATAGTAGCTAATATGTTAGCCAATACAAAAATTAATATACTACTTGTGGTTCTAAAAATTCCTATTATAATTGAAATTTCTAAATCTCCGTATCCTATTACTTCTTTTTTATATATAAATCTAGTAATAAGAATCAAAGTTAAAAAAACTCCGCCTCCTAATATAGCTCCAAGAATATAATCTTTAATAGGATATCCATTAATATATTCTATTAGCATAAATGTACTGCCTAAAATTATAGCCCCATAAGCAGTATTATCATATACATATCTTGTCTTAAAATCTATAACTCCAATTATAATTATGAAACAAGATAAACCGTAAAGTTTTATTAATTGCAAACATAATCCATATTTAATGTATAAAAGTAAAAACATAGTGCCCGTTACTAGCTCAAGCAATAAACTCTGAAAATTATACTCACAATTTTTATTTTATTTTCCTCATCATTTTTAATTATTTCATTTATGCAAAAGTTTAAGAATTTTCCTAAAAAAACTCCAACTACAAATATAAAACTATATACTAATGCCATGCTACCTCCAATTTTAATTACATGCTATTTCAAAAATCTTAATATCTTTACCTTCTGATACTTGTGTATCATTTTTTAAACTAGGATAAACTTGTCTAGTTCCCGTAAATATAAATATTTCTCCATCACTTTTTATATGTATAGAAAATTTATTTGGTAAGCTATTATCTACTAAAGCTTGTTGTTTTATTTCTTCGTTATTAAAATACTGTTTAACCACCTTTTCATCTATTTGAAGGGGTGATTTTCCTTTTGATAATTCTGTATTTATTGCCATTGCTATATTTTTAGCAGTTGCTACGTCTGCCTTTTGCTTAGCATTCTCCTGTATATTTCCAAATTTAGGTACAGCTATAAAAGCTAATATAGCAATAATTGATATAACTACTATTATTTCTATAAGAGTAAATCCCCCTCTTTTTTTCTTAGAATAACTCACTGTTTTACCTCCTTTTATTTATAGTACTCATTTAATTGTTATTATTGACAATTATAAGAATAAATAACATATTTTTTTTATTCTAAAATTATACTATGAAATTTTATTTGTATAAAAATTTTATATTGAGCCTTTCTAATAAATAAGAGAAAATAAAAATAGAATGTTTTTCGTAGCAATGAAAAAACATTCTATCATTCTTATAATTTTATTTATACAAATAAATCTATAAAACTTTCTGTACTAAATTCATATAACCCTTTAGTAGTTAGTTTGATTTCAGGAATCACCGGAAGGGATAAAAAAGAAAGAGTTATAAATGGATCAAAATCATGCTTTATTCCATAGCTTCTTGCTATTCTATTAAGTCTTTTTACATTTTCACAAACAATATAAGGTTCTTGAAATGTCATTAATCCTCCTATTGGAAGTGATAAATGTGATATTAATTTTCCTTCAGAAACTATAACTATTCCGCCTCCTATAGTAATAAGAGAATTAACAGCTACCTCCATATCCTTATCATTATCACCAATTACAATAATATTATGAGAATCATGTGCAATAGTTTGGGCTATAGCACAATCTTTTAATCCTAATCCTTCAACATATCCTATAGAATACTTTTTACTTCTTTTGTGCCGTTCAAATATTGCCAATTTTAAAGCATCTTTACTATTTATTTTTGAAATATATCCATTTTCCGCCGTAATTTTTCTTATTTCTTTTATAGTCTCTAAAGATTGTGGCCTAACTTTTATTACATTAATTTCATTTCCTATAGCAGGAATCTTGAAATCATTAACTGATACAAAATCTACATTCATAGAGGTCTTAATATTATAAATAACACTTGCCTTAGCATTTAATGAAGGATCTTTCCCATTTTTTAATACTCTTTTAATATTTATTTGTTTAAGACTTTCAAAAATAACTAAATCTGCTTTATATCCCGGAGCTATAGCTCCAATATTTTTTAATCCATAACACTGCGCAGCATTAAAAGTTGCCATTGTAAAGGCTTTAACAGGATCTATCCCCTCTCTTATAGCTATTCTTAAACAGTTATCAATTGATCCTTCTTCCATCAAATCCTCTATATTTCTATCATCGGTACAAAATAAAAATCTATGATAATTCTCATCTTTAACAGCTTTTAATAAAGACATTAAATTTTTAGCTGCTGATCCTTCTCTCATTAATACATACATACCTTTTGAAATTTTGTTTAACGCATCTTTGTAATTTGAACATTCATGATCAGTCTTAATGCCACTAGTAACATAAGCGTTTAGTTCTATAGGAGATATTATGGGACTATGGCCATCTATGGGCTTGTCATTAAAAGATTTAAGTTTACATAATATCTCTTCCTCTTTATTCATAACTGCCTGAATATCCATTACTTCTCCTAATCCTAAGACTTTAGGATGCTTTGACAATTTTAAAAGCTCTTCGCAATTTAAAGTATATCCATTATCTTCAAAACTTGTAGCAGGAACACAAGATGGTAACATAAAGTATATATCAATCATAGCATTTTCAGAGTTTTTAAGCATAAATTCAATTCCCTTTATTCCCTCTACATTTGCTATTTCATGGGGATCTGCTATTACAGTGGTTACTCCATTTTTAATTGCTATTGAAGAGTATTTTTCTGGTGTTATCATTGTGGATTCAATATGAATATGGGAATCTATAAAACCTGGAGCTACATATTGTTCTGAACAATCAATTTCTACATCTCCCTCATATTTACCAATCCCTATGATTGTATCATCACATATCCCTATATCTCCCTGTTCAATTTGTCCATTAAACACATTGATATAAAATGCATTTTTTAAAACTAGATTACACTTTATTTCTCCAAGACTCATCTCAATTTTTTCCTTTATTTTTTCCATTGCTACCCCTTTCTTATAACTAATTGTTATGATTTACATTTTCAATTGCGCCTATATAAGCTTTAATAATAGAGTCAGAATACTGTGGATTCAATTCTTTAATATATAAGCTTTCTTTAATTTTATTCATAATAATATTTATTACAGATTGCTTATATAAATAATCAATAGGTTTACCTTCTAATAGAAGCTCAACTTCATAAATTCGTATAGCTTTTTCATGCTCTATAGTAAAAGCTACATTAAATTTTTCTATTCTATTATTTTTATGTCTTAGATAAACAATACTGTCAATGTCTGGGGATAATGATTTATTTTCGCTATTTATTCTAAAAAATCCTTTATATTTTCGTTTATTTAATAATTCTTCTACCTCTCTAAATGCATCTAATTGTTTTTTTCTATTTGTTGATATATTAGTATTAGAAATCATTTTATATACCCCCTAAATATTTATGTAGTAACATATAAAATAATATGTAGAAGACTTATTATTTTTTAGATTATTACTATATTTATTACAGTACTTTATAATATATAACATAAAAATATTAAAAGCTGTAACTAAATGGATTAAAACACCACTTAGCTACAGCTATTGTTTTCAATAACTTTATAATCAATTTTTTCTTCGTATTTAACAACATTTTCTTCTTCAATATCTTCAATAGAAGGAAATATATATTTATTCCAATTTACATATATATAAAACAAACTAACTACATCTTGCATATTGTATAATAAAATTTTTTCCTTTTTATCCACAGGCATTCTATTAAAATATTCTTCATCTTTCATAATTTTACTAAAAGTTTTAGCTAAATTTGATCCGCTAATTATTTCACTTTCTCTTGTAATATTAAATTTACTTTCTAAATTTTTAAGTCCTATAGAAGTTTTCATAGACTTCTCATAATATTTTTGTAAATCTATATCTTTAAAATGCTCTTCTATTTTAAAATTTATCTTATGTTTCTCATACAAATAATTAATTACTGTAAAATCATTATTACCTGAAAAAGTTATTATATATTTCTTATTGTATTCTTCAATCATAGTTTTAAAATAATCTTTTGATAATCTTAAAAGTTTTTTTAGTTCATATTTATTTTCAATCATATATTGAGTTATTCTTAAAGAATTTTCATTTTCATCATAATATGCACTACCAAAAACTCCTATACATATAGGCTTTTTATACACATAATGCTCTAAATCAAAAAAAATAGCATCTTTAAATAAATCCTTTTTATCATCAACTGTTAAACAATTCTCTTCATTAAAATCCTCTACATAAATCACATTTTCTTTAATAATCACCATATCACTCTTTTCTAAATTAAAGTTACCAAAATAATTAATACATAATTTATATTAAAATATTAAAATAATGGTAAATACAACATATTGATTATTATATCACATTCACCTATTTATTTTCTACAAATTATATATATACAAATACTTAAAATTATCATTGCTAAAAAAACTTTCTATAACTTATTATTATTTCCAAATACTATTTTAAATAACCTATTTTTCTAAAAAATATTGACTTTTTCAATAAATAATCATATAATGATACTGATAATTGTTATCAACAAGAGGTGAAAATTATGAGCATTAATAATTTAAATTTAAGTAAGGCTGCTTATGTGGAAGTAGAAGACTTAAGCATTAATGATTTAAATCTAGGCGATATCGCTTATATACAAAAATTAAATTGTGATGAGAAATTGTCTAAAAGACTTTTAGCTTTAGGATTTATTGAAGGTACTAAAATTATGATGAAAAAAGTTGCTCCCCTAGGAGATCCCATTATAATTAATTTGCGTGGAACGGATTTTGCTATAAGAAAAAAAGACGCAAGAAATATTTTTATAACGATGGAGGGGAAAAATTAATGGTTACTGTTGCATTACTTGGTAACCCTAACGTAGGAAAAACAACTCTTTTTAATTCTCTTACAGGTTCTAACCAATATGTTGGAAACTGGGCCGGGGTTACTGTTGATAAAAAAGAAGGCTACGTAGGAAAAAATGTTAAAATTGTAGACTTGCCTGGTATCTATGCTATGGATACATTTTCAAATGAAGAAAAAATTTCTAAGCAATTTTTACAAAGTGATGAAGTTGATCTAATTGTAAACATTGTAGATGCTACAAATTTAGAAAGAAATCTATATTTAACTTCACAACTAACAGAATTTAAGAAACCAATGGTTTTAGTCGTAAATATGATAGATGTTGCTAAATCTAAAAATATTCATATAAATTTTGATTTACTTTCTAAAAAATTAGGAGTAAATATCCTTCCTATCTCAGCTTCTAAATCAAAAGGTATTGATGAAGTTAAAAAACTTTTAAATAGTGAAGACTTTAATAAATTGGATACAACAATAAATGTTAAGCATAATTTTGGCAAAATGAATGAAGCTGAAGCATATGCTTATATAGAAAACATTATAAAATCTTGTGTAGAATTACCCAAAATTAAAAAAGAAACTGTTAGCGAAAAAATTGATAAGGTTGTATTAAATAAATTTTTAGCTTACCCAATATTTCTAGCACTACTATGGATTATATTTAAATTTACTTTTGAGTGGGTAGGTGCACCTCTTCAAGATTGGTTAGAAGGATTAATTACTGAAGATTTTGCAGGATTAGTTGGAGGACTTTTAGAAAATAGTAGTCCTTGGTTTAGTTCTTTAATAGTTGACGGTATAATTGGCGGTGTTGGAGGAATCATAACTTTCGTGCCAATTATATTAACTTTATTTTTGGGTATGTCTATATTAGAAGACAGTGGATATATGGCAAGAGCTGCTTTTATTATGGATAAGCTTATGAGAAAATTTGGCCTTTCTGGAAAAGCTTTTATTCCACTTATGATGGGATTTGGTTGTTCTGTTCCTGGAATCATGTCAGCTAGAACTCTTGAAAGTGAAAAAGATAGAAAGATAACTGCTCTAATACTACCTTTTATGTCTTGTAATGCTAGACTACCAATCTATGCACTATTTACCGGAGCATTATTTGCTAGTCACCAAACAGAAGTAGTATTTGGACTTTATTTACTTGGAATTTTAGTAGCATTTTTAGTAGCTATTATACTAAAAAATACTTTATATAAAAAAGCTGAAGAACCTTTTATAATTGAATTGCCTGAATATAAAGTGCCTGAAGCTAAAACAGTACTTCATCATACTTGGGAAAAAGGTAAAGGTTTCTTAAAGAAAGCGGGAACAATTATATTTGCAATATCAGTTATTGTTTGGTTCTTACAAAGCTTTAATATGAGTGGTATGACAGAAATTGATGAAAGCTTCTTAGCTTCTATTGGTAACTTTATTTCTCCTATATTTGCACCTTTAGGTTTTGGTACATGGCAAAGTTCTGTATCATTACTTACTGGACTTGCGGCTAAAGAAGTTGTTGTAAGTACAATGGGTGTGTTATATTCTGGAGAGTTAGGGGCCGCTATTGCAGCTAACTTTACTACTCTAAGCGCATTATCATTCTTAGCTTTCTCATTACTATATACTCCTTGTATTGCAGTAATAGGAGCTATGAAAAAAGAATTTGGTGGTAAATTCGCCTTATTCTCTGCTGTTTACCAAATAGCAGTAGCTTGGATAGCTGCATTCCTTATATATAATATAGGAGGCCTTATATTTTAATTGAGGTGATAATATGATAGAAATCTTAGTAACAGGTGGTATTCTCATAGCTTCAGCAGTTATATTAGTTAAACAAATTAAGAAAAAAGGCAAAGGTGAATGTAACTGTGGAAGTTGTGCATCCAAATGCCCTAATTACAAAGACACAATTTCAATAAAAAAATCTAATCAATAAAAAGAGCATGACATGAGTCATGCTCTTTTATGGCTCTGTAAATAATTTTGTGTAAACTGAATAATGAACTAAAGATAGTAAATAAATTACATGTCAAGGACACTCTTAATACTGGTGTGTTTTTATATTAGTCGTAAACTTTAAGGAAGTCTTCCTTCATACATTATGAATAGTTCTCTATAAACTTTCCCCCAGTTTCTAAGTGGTAAATTCCACTTTTTTATGGCTCCAAAAGTTGCTAAGTACAATGCTTTAAGTAAAGAAGTGTCACTTTGAAATACACTTTCCTAACGATTCAATCTACGATAAGTATTGTTAAGGATTTCAATAGCATTCGTTGTGTATATAACCTTACGTACATCAACAGCAAACTTAAATATAAGCTTATAACATCCTAATTAACTGACCAGCTTTTCATTTCATCGGGATAGTGTTCTTTGCTATTTTTCAGTAACTTTAACTATATGAGCATGTCCTTGTTCTTCAGCTGCTGCATGATATATAGTTTTTAAATCTGCAGCAAATTCTTTTTTACCTTTATCAACAATATACTTCAAAGTATTACGAACTTGATGCACTATATATTGTTGATATTCAGTGTTAGAAAAAGCTACATTAATAGACTCTTTAATTCCAGAAAATCCATCAGCATAAAGAATTAGTATATCTTTTACACCTCTATTTTTCAACTCATTTAGTTACACTACGCAAGTATTTGCTGCTTTTATTTTGACCTATTTGAATACTAATAACTTCTTTTTTCACTTCTTCATATCTTCTATTTGATCTGAAATTTGACGAGCTGTAAGATCTTTAGCATACATTTCAATTATTTTATCTTAAATGTTAGAGATATTCTTTTGTCTCTTTTTAACAACCTTCAGTTCAAAAGAGCAGTTATGATTCTGTAGTACATCGATTTCCATTTCAGCATATTTACTACGAATAAGTTTTTGCTTATTTCTATTTCCTGCATTTGAGTTATCTTTACGCACGTATGACCCATAACCTAGATGATTGTCCATTTCAGCTGCAAGTATACTCTCAAATACCTCTAAGTAGGTCTTTCAAATCCTCTTGAATATCTTCAGTATTTATCAAGCTATCCTCCTAGTTCCTAAGATTCTTTTACGTATTTTAATTTATAATTTATAATTTCTAAAATTCTTAAATCTTTCTTTAATATATTTATGCTTTCATTATAATCTTCTAATATTCTAAAATTGTTATCATTAGCTATTTTATTTAATATTTTTATTAATTTTTCTTCTATATCTTTTGTTAATATTTTATGCCCATACTTTACACCCAATACTTATGATATTGTATTGAATATACGTCTTCACGTCCATAATATAATAACCACTCCTTATAATTATTTGTATATATCATATGTAACTACCTTAAGCATGTTCTAACTCATGACTGAAGTCACGATGGTTTCATCAAATAAAAAAATCTATTTTTCAAGTGATCACTTATTAGATACTTGAAAAATAGATTTTTCATTTTTTATTTTGACTTAGTAGGTTTACATGAGCTATGACAGTCACAACAATCTCCGCCACAACAATTGCCATTTTTTTTATCTTTATAAACTTTGAATCCAACAAGAACAAATGATCCTAGTACTAATGTACCAATTATAAATGTAGACATATTTATTATCTCCTTATGCGCTATGCGCCAATATTCTCTACTTTATCACCTTTTATATTAGTTGAATTAGAAGAATCCTTATAAGGTCTAAATAGCATATACAAGAATCCTGCTAATAATACTAAAGCAACTAAAGTTCCAACGCCAAATCCTTTTCCTGTAAACAGTGATCCTAATTGATAAACTGTAAGTGCCACTACATAAGCTAATCCAGTTTGATATCCTATAGCTGCCCAAGTCCATTTAGTACTACCCATTTCACGTTTAATTGCACCAACTGCTGCAAAACATGGAGCACATAATAAATTAAATAGTAAGAATGAATATGCAGATAGTTGTGTAAATGAGCCTTGTAGAGTATTCCAAATTTCTACACCATCTTCTGCTACTTCTCCAACTCCGTATAAAATACCAAATGTACCAACTACATTTTCTTTTGCAACTAATCCTGAAATAGTTGCCACTGCTGCTTTCCAGTCGCCCCATCCTAATGGATTAAATATAGGTGCTATTACTTTACCAATTGAAGCTAATATTGAATCTGAAGTTTCTACCATTTCTAATGACCAATTGAATGTACTCAAGAACCATATTAATCCACAAGCAAGGAATATTATAGTACCTGCTTTTTTAACGAAGGATTTTGATCTATCCCACATATGAATAAGCACACCTTTTACACTAGGCACATGATATTTTGGTAGTTCCATAACAAATGGAGCAGGCTCACCTGCAAAAGCTTTTGTTTTCTTTAAAATTATTCCAGAACATATAATAGCTGCAATTCCAACAAAATATGCTGAAGGTGCTACCCAAGCTGCCCCTGGGAATAATGCCCCTGCAATTAAAGCTATTATTGGCAATTTCGCAGAACAAGGCATAAATGTAGTAGTAATAATAGTCATTTTCCTATCTGATTCATTCTCAATAGTTCTTGATGCCATAATTCCTGGAACACCACAACCTGTTCCTATAAGCATAGGAATAAATGACTTACCTGAAAGACCAACCTTACGGAATATTCTATCCATTATAAAAGCTATACGTGACATATAACCACAATCTTCTAAAATCGCAAGACATAAAAATAATACCATCATTTGTGGTAAGAATCCAAGTACAGCTCCTACACCGGCAATAATACCATCAAGTATTAAAGAATTTAACCAATCAGCAGTTCCTATAGATGTAAGGAAGCCTTCTACTGCAGGAGGTATAATATCACCAAACAACACATCATTTACCCAATCTGTAGCGCCAGTACCTATTGTTGAAATAGATAAGTAATAAACAAGGAACATAATAGCTGCAAATATAGGTAATCCTAAAATTCTATTAGTAACTATTTTATCTATTTTATCAGAAGTCGTTAACTTAGATTTGTTTTTCTTAACTACACATTTACTAATTATTTCACTTATGTAATTATAACGTTCATTAGTTATAATACTTTCTCCATCATCATCTAATTTATCTTCAAAGCTAGCTACAATTGCTCTAATTTTATCTTTTGAAGATTTTGAAATATTTCCTTGTTCAATTGCCTTTTCATCATTTTCAAATAATTTTATAGCAAACCAACGTAAATGTTCTTTCGGAACTTGATTTTGAATTTCATTCTCAATATCAGATAATACTTTTTCCACATCATCTGAAAAAGTATGTTCAATTGCATTAACTTTGTGTGATTTAGCTAATTCTATTGCTTTATTAATTAACTCTTTACATCCATCACCTTTTAAAGCAGATGTTTCAACTACGGTACACCCCATAGCCTTTCCCAACTTGTCCTTATTGATGATATCTCCATTTTTTCTGACAATATCCATCATATTTAAAGCTATTATAACAGGAATTCCAAGTTCCATTACCTGAGTTGATAGATATAAATTTCTTTCAAGGTTTGTACCGTCTACTATATTTATAATAACCTCTGGTTTTTCTGTAATAAGATAGTTTCTTGTTATAACTTCTTCTAAAGTATATGGTGAAAGTGAATATATTCCAGGCAAATCTATTACTTTTACATCTTTATATTGTTTTAATTTACCTTCTTTTTTTTCTACAGTTACTCCAGGCCAGTTACCTACATACTGTGAACTACCAGTTAAATAATTGAACATTGTAGTCTTACCACAGTTAGGATTTCCTACAAGAGCAATTCTTATATTTTCCATTTTATTCCCCCCTAAAAGGATTATAATTTATTTTTTTACTCTACTTCTATCATTTCTGCATCTGCTTTACGAAGTGTTAACTCATAATTTCTAATATTTACTTCTATTGGATCTCCTAAAGGTGCCAATTTACGAACAAAAATTTCAACCCCCTTAGTTATACCCATATCCATAATTCTTCTTTTTACAACTCCTTTTCCATGGAGTTTTACTACAGTTACTTTTTGTCCACACTCAACATCTTTTAACGTCATCATAGATAATTCTCCTCTCTAAATAATGATTCTATTAGCCATACTTTTGCCAATAGCTATTCTTGAATCTTTTACGTTTATTATCATATTTCCTGATATCTCTGATATGACAGTAACACTTTCTCCTTCTACAAAACCTAACTTTGCAAGAAATTGTCTCACATTGTCTCTACCTGTTATTTTCTTTATTTTATTTACTTCACCTTCTCTTGCCATAGCCAATGTCATAACACTCACCTCCTCTTAGGGCAGTTATTCAGAATGAATATTTTTATTCTAAAATATTCTATAAAATATCCTGTTTTTTAAATTTGATCTATTAAGTTATTAGCTAAAGTATTATATAATCAGATTTTTTCTATGTTAGTCTAAGCTAACCATTGTACAAAATAGATAAGTTAGCTCTACTACTTTGTTAATTTTAGTACAATGCTATTATATCATTATTGATAAAGGTTTTCAATGGGTATTGAAAACCTTTATCAAAATAATAACTTTCTTTCATATATCTGGAGCTGTCTCATTAGCAGTTAAAAACCACTGATACATAAGATTTTTTATTGATATATTATACAAATTCTCGTATAGATTTATTTATCCTCATTTTATAAGTTGCTATACTTAAAAATGCTAGAGTGAATAATATTAATATAGCTATATTGGGAATTAAAGCTTTAAAATGTAAATTACTCTGTATTTTTTCTATTCCATCTATAACATAGCTTTGAGGCATTAAGAAAGATATTTTTTTAAATATTTCTCCCCTACTGCTTATGGGCCAAAAGCATCCTCCTAACATGCAACTAGGGACTACTATAAAGTTTGTAATTCCCCCTATTGACATTGAAGAATTTGCAAAAGATATAATTAGAACTCCAAGGGATACTACAACGGTACCAAAAGTCATCATCAATATAAAGAAATTTAAATAATTTGTACTAAGTTTTATTATTTTTGTTAAAATTAATATTACTATAAATAGCTGAAAACCTATAACTAATAGATTTGTAAACATATTCCCAAGTATATACTGTTTTGAAGAAAAAGGGGCTACGCATATTCTGTAATAGGTTTTTTCTCTCTTCTCTTTTATTATAAGCTTAGAAATATTTATAGATGTATACATTAAAAACATTATAAATATTCCCATAGAATTTGTCGTAAAAACTTTTTTAGCGGTAATATCTTCTGTAGTTCTTCCCTCTAATGATAATCTTCCATTAAATTTATACCCTTGATATATATCATAAAATTCTTTGCTATTTTTACTTATATCGCTTATTATCTTTAAATTTTCTATATACATATTTATATAATTTTTAATCCATACTGTTGCATCTTGACCTTTTATAGTTAAAATTTCTATATTTTTAGGTTGATTTTTTAATATGCTATTTTCAAAATTTTCTGGAATTATAACAGCATAAGAAATCTCTCCTTTAGTAACTTTATCCTTTACTTCACTCTCCTTTATATTCAATAGAGTAAATTTTTTAGTATTCTCTAGATAACTTATCATATCTTTAGATAAAATCCCACTATCTTTATTTATAACTCCTATATTATATACTTCTGTTTTACTTAAAAATTGAATAAATAATAAAAATAATAAACTAAATATAGGGAGTAGTATATATGTGAATATAGAAGATTTCTTTTTAAATATTATTTTAAAATTATTTTTTACTATAAGAAAAGAATTTCTCATATTAATCCCCCATTCTTTTAAATAACATCATTGATATTAAAAATAATATTGCTGCAATACCAAAATTTAATGCTAAAGTATTATAAAATTTTGAGTAATCATTTGCGTAAATTACGCTGAAAACACTATTATTTGCCCATCGAACTGGTGAAATATTAGTTAATTTCATTAAAAATTCACTATTAAAGCTTTCTATAGATATATAACTTCCACCTAGGAAACATATAAATGCCAATAATATATTTAAAACTCCATAGCACTTTTCTTCTGGAATCATTAAAGACATTGAACATCCAATAGATATAGCTAATATACCAAGTGATGCTATAATTAATATTATGCTTATAAAATCATCTCCAAAATTTATATTAAATAAATATTTAAGCACAGATATTACTATAGTAAACTGAATACAATTCACTATAAATGCTCCTATTGTCATTGCAATAAACAGATTAAGTCTATTTATTGGAGCAATTATAAGTCTATCTAAAGTTTTACGATATCGTTCAGTATTAACTATAGACATTCCACCCATGGCACAATACATTACCATAGTTAATAGCATCATTATTCCACTGTAGTCTTTCGCAGAAGGACCTTTTAATTTATCTAAAGATTTTACTTCTACATAGTTATGGTTTTCAGATTTACTTACGGTATTTACTTTCGCTAAGCTTCCATTAGTGACTTTATTTATCTCCATAAGAATATTAAATCTTTCTACAAAAGAATTTAGAACCAGTTCCATTAATGATCCTTCAATATTATAATTTTCATTCTTATATATAATTACTTTATCTTCATTAGCATTGAGTTCAATGTAAGCAGAGGCTTTATTATTCTTAATTTGTTCAATTCCTTCTTCTAAACTATAAATTTCCTTTTTATCTATATTATTTAATTCTTTTATCATAGTTTTAAAGGCTTCAGATGATTCTCCTTGTCCTTCTATACAATATATTACAGGTTTTGAGTTGAAAACTATTTCATTTTCTAAATCGCCACCAGTAGCACTTACTAAAATTGCTGTTAAAAATATAGGAAATAAAATCATCAGCATCATATATGTTTTATCTCTTAAATGCTGTTTCATTTCCTTAACTATAATACTAATAAATTTCACTAATATCACTCCTCTTAATTTCTGAGCTTTCTACCAGTTAATTTTAAAAACACATCTTCCAAATTAGGCATTACAGTATTTATTTCTCTTATAGAAATATTATTATCTACAAAAACTCTCACTATCTTATCTATATTTATAATATCTTTATTAATCTCAAAAATAATTGTATTTTCTTTAATATTTATATTATTAATACCATTAATGTTTTTAAACTTTTCAATATCTAGATTATCCATATTATCTACATTAACTTTTATATAATTATAATCGGTAATAAGTGCCTTTAACTCTTCTTTAGTACCTTCAGCGATTAATCTTCCATGATCCATTATACCAACTTTACTGCATATTTCCTCTACTTCCTCCATATAATGCGAAGTATAGATTATGGTACTTCCCATTTTATTAAGTTTCCTTACAGAGTTTAATATATGATTTCTTGATTGAGGATCAATTCCTACTGTAGGTTCGTCCATTATTATAATTCTAGGTTTATGCACTATAGCACAAGCTATATTTAACCGTCTACTCATTCCCCCTGAAAAGTTTCTACAGGGCTCTTTAATTCTATCTATAAGTCCTACAAACTCTAATGCTTCTAATGATTTTTCCTCCAATTCTTTTCCTTTTAATCCATATAAACTACCAAAAAACTTTACATTTTCTAATGCTGTAAGTTCCCAATATACAGCCATATTTTGAGGCACAAGGCCTATATTTTTCTTAGTAGAATTCATATTTCTCTTTATATCACTTTCTAATATCTTCATTTCCCCTGTATCACTACTTATAAGTCCACAAATCGTATTTATTACAGTGCTCTTTCCTGCACCATTAGGTCCTAATAATCCGTAAATTTCCCCATCTTCTATTGAAAAATTTATATTATCAACAGCGGTTAAATCCTTAAATTTTTTAGTTAAATTATTTATTTCTAAAACCTTCATATCAAAATCCTCCATAAATTCTTTACTTATAAATATAATATAAAAAAATAGACCTTCTCTTAAGTGGAGAAGGTCATAATTTCAATATTACTAAAGTCACACCTTATATAGATAAACTACCCTAAAATTTAATATATGTCTGAACATAAGTTACATTTTGATATATTAATTTAAAACTCAGAACAATTCTCAATTCACAGTTCACAATGCACAATTATGGTTGAAATTATTTTTAGACAAAATAATTTCTTAAAACGTATTTTTGATTAGCAATATAAAATTGCTAGTAATTATGGCGAACACTGTTCATCTCTACAGAATAAATTCTAAATTTCTCAGAGGTAGCTGAGAAATTTCCATAATTGTGAATTGTGAATTAATTAAAGTAGTCCTTTTAAATAATATATAGCAATTTGAGTTCTATGATTGAGGCAAGTTTTGTCCAATATGGAGGAAATGTAATTTTTAACCGTTCCCTCAGATATATATAAATTTAATGCTATTTCTTTATTGGATAACCCTTCAGAAATTAATTTTATAATTTCCTTTTCTCTTTCAGTAAATTTATTATTTTCAGTAAAATTAACTTGATTTTCTTTATCATGGCTTATTATTTTATTTATAATAGTATCTTGAAGTACTATATTTCCATTAATAACTGTATATATAGCATTTTTAATTTTATCTGGAGAATTATTTTTAAGCAAATATCCCATAGCTCCATATTTTAGTGCGTCTTTTATATATTCATCTTCATCAAAAGTAGTTAGTATCAAAGTCTTTGTGCTACATTTCGATACAATCTCCTTTAAAGCCTCTACACCATTCATAACAGGCATTCTAACATCTAACAGTGCCACATCTATATCTTCCTTTAAGCAAGCTTTAACAGCCTCTAAACCGTTACTAGCAGTAGCTACTACTGAAATTTTTTCATCCATATTTAAAATAATCTTTAAACTTTCTCTAATAAGTTCATCATCATCTGCTATTAAAATTTTAACACTCATAATATCCCCCTAAAAATCAATAGGAAGTAGTGATATTACAGAAAAACCATCACTTCCATCAACTATAAGCTTTCCACCTATGCTTTCACATCTTTCCTCCATTCCCCTTATTCCCATACCCTTATTTATCTTCTTTACTCCTATTCCATTATCCTTTATTTCTAATTTTATAAGTTTATTATTAATTACAGATATGTTTATTGTTATTTTATTAGTTTCTGAATGTTTCAAACTGTTGGTTATGGATTCTGTAATATTATCATATATAATTTTCCAATGAATAAAAGAAATCTTATCTATATAGTTATCATGAAACAAAATAATTTCAACATCGCTATTTCTTCTTATTTCTTCTAATAATAGCATTATTTTGCTAATACCTATTTGCTCTTTCCCTGGCTTAATTTCTTTCAATGTATTTCTTATATTATCCATACCATCTCTTAACTTATTAATAGAATTACCGATAAAAGTTTTAGCTTTTTCTATATCCTTATCTAAAAGTAAATTTGCTGCTTCTAATTGAAATACAGTACCAGAGAGAGTATGTCCTAATTCGTCATGAATTTTCTGAGATATATTATTTCTCTCCTCTAATATAAAAGTATATTTTAATTGGGATTCAAATTCTTCTTGTCTATATATTTTATTTTTTAAAGTTTCATTTTTATTCTTTAAAGTAACTGTGTCTTTTACTAACTTTTCTATAGAATTATTAAAATGATTTAATATATAATATATAAAATACATAACTAAAGTTATAAATGTATATATCTGGATCAAATCATTAGGTAGTACTAATAAAATAATTAAAGCAATAAATACTTTTATATGTGGATAACTATTTATTTTAATATTTGTATATAAATTTAATGGTAAAAAAATAATCGTCTTACTATCTACATAAAAATATCCAAAATAAATTATCATAAATTTAATTAAAGTTAATATAAGATAAATACTTTTTTATGAAATATATTTTGTCCCATTGTAATAATGATATAAACTAGTATAAAAGCTACAGATAATATGCCAAAGTTAAAATTATTTATAATTTCTAAAACATAATATACTATTAATATAAATTCACTTATAAGCAAATAAATATCCATATTAAAATTCAAACCCCTTTTATATATTTTATTTAATACATCTTTAAATTACCTAATAATACTTTATTTTACATAGCTAATATAACTATTATAAAAAATTTATATTATTATCACAACAAAATACAATAATATTTTATTTGATAATGATTTTCACTTGCATTTAATTTCTTCATATGTTACTATTAAAAAGAAGAGCAAATAATATAAAATCATATATAAAAATGGGTGTTCAAAATTTATATTATAGGATTTTTTAAAATTTGCATTGTCCATTAATTACATCCAAATCTTCTAAATATACACATAAAAGGAAGCAAAAACTCTGCTTCCTTTTACGCTTTTTTGTAGATTTTAAACTTTTAGTTTTATTAAAATTTTACATATTAAAATGATTTTTATAAAAAATTAAGGTTGTTATACTAAAAGTATAACAACCTTAAAGCCTTTATAAATTCATTACTCTAAATCTACATTACTTCGATATATTACTTAGAATAATACTCTATAACCAATTGCTCAGTTATTTGTATTGGAACATCACTTCTATCAGGTATTCTTAGAAGTCTTCCAGAAAAACCTTCCATGTCTTTCTCTAAGTATGGTAAATGTCCTATTAAGGTAGATTCAAAATTCTCCTTAAACATTTCATTTTTTCTTGATGCTTCTTTTAAAGTAATTATATCTCCTACTTCAATTCTATAAGAAGGTATATCTACTTTTTCTCCATTTACCAAAAAGTGACCATGGTTAACCATTTGTCTAGCTTGACGAATAGAATTTGCAAATCCTAATCTATAAACTATATTATCTAGTCTACATTCTAGCATTTTTATAAGTGCTTCCCCTGGAATTTCTTTATTTCTCTTAGCATCTTTAATAGCTTTTTTAGCATATCTACTAAATTGCTTTTCAAGCACTCCATAGTAAGCTCTTAATCTTTGTTTCTCTAAAAGTTGAACACCATAATCTGATAATTTTTTATCAGCTCTAGAAGTTCCTCTCACTGCTCTTTCCATTGCTTTAGGATGACCTACAACATTTAGTCCTAATCTCCTACATAATTTAAAGCGTGGTCCCATCATTTTTGCCATATAAATTTACCTCCAATTTTTTGGTTTGCCGCGGTATAATTTAAATGCCAAATATATTATACAATAATAAATACCAATTGAAAATAGTTTTCAATAAAAAATATATTTTTTTATATAACTTTTTTTATAAAATACTAGCAATTATATTGCTAGTAAAAAATTCATTAAAGAAATTAGTTTTAATTAAACTAATTTCCACCATAATTGTCAATTGCCCATTAATTACATTTTATCTACTACTTCTAATCCTATTAAACCTAATCCATTTTTTAAAACTTGAAGTGTGGATTTAACTAAATTGATTCTAGCATTCTTTGTACCTTCATCTTCTGAGTTTGCGATATTATGAGCATTGTAAAATTTATTAAATGCCTTAGCTACTTCTATACAATATCTTGTAACTACAGAAGGTTGAAGTTTTTCTATGGCATTGTTTATTGCATTTTCAAAGCTAGCAAGCTCTTTAGCTAATTCAAACTCCTCCTTAGAATTCAATTTTCCATAGTCTACTTCTCCTGTTACTTCTTCTCCTACTTTTCTTAATATACTCTTGCCTCTTGCATAAGTATATTGAACATAAGGACCAGTTTCTCCTTCAAAACTTAACATTTCATCCCAGTTGAATACTATATCTCTTTCTCTTGAATTTTTTAGATAAGTAAATACTATTGCACCAATACCAACCTTTTTAGCTACTTCTTCTTTATTTTCAAGATCTGGATTTTTTTCATTTATTATTTCTAAGGTTTTAGCCACTGCCTCATTTAATAAATCTTCAAGGAATACTACATCTCCCTTTCTTGTAGAAAGCTTTTTATCAGCAAAACGTACTAATCCAAATTCAACATGAATACAATCATCTGCCCAATCATGGCCCATAAGCTTAATTGTAGTAAATACTTGTTTAAAGTGAAGTGCTTGATCTTTAGCAACTACGTATATATTTTTATAAAAATCGTAAGTCTTCTTTCTATAGAAAGCTGCTGCTAAATCACGGGTTGCATAAATTGTTGCTCCATCTGCTTTTTTAACTATGCATGGTGGCATATTATACTCATCAAGCATTACTACTTTGGCACCATTACTATCAGTAAGTAGTCCCTTTTCATCTATTTCCTCTATGACAGCATCCATTTTATCTGTATAAAAACTTTCTCCAGCAAAAGAATCAAAACTAACATTTAGGATTTTAAATAATTTATCAAACTCTTTTAAGCTTAATTCTTTAAATCTAGTCCAAAGTTTAACTTCTTCTTCATTGCCTTCTTCTAATAGTCTGAAGTGTTTTCTACCTTCATCTTCAAGTGCTGGATTCTTTTCAGCCTCGTCATGGAATTTAACATAAACTCTTAACATTTCTTTTATTGGATCACTTTCAAGAGCTTTTTCATCACCCCAGTTATTATAAGCATAAATTAGTTTTCCAAACTGTGTTCCCCAGTCTCCAAGGTGATTAATTCCTATTGCATTATATCCGTGAAAGTTAAATAATTTGTATAGAGAATTTCCAAGCATTGTTGTAAATAAATGTCCAACGTGGAATGGTTTCGCAATATTAGCAGAACAATATTCAACTATTACATTTTTTCCTTCTCCATTATTATTTGAACCATAATCTTGTTTTTCGTTTAATATTTTTTCAATAATATTTTTAACAAAGCTTTCTTTATTAACGAAGAAATTTAAATATGGCCCAAAAGCTTCTATTTTTTCAAAGTTTTCGTCTACTATTTTTTCTTTTAGTTCAGCTGATATCATATTAGGAGCTTTTCTCATAGTCTTTGCTAAACTAAAACAAGGAAAAGCAAAATCCCCCATCTCTGGTTTTGGTGGTATTTCTATTAATTTTTCTATATTTTCCTCATCAATTTCTATATGCTTACACAATAATTTAGCTATATAATTTTTATAATCCATTATTAAACCTCCTATAACATATTAAGTTATTATTTTCTATTGAAAACAAAATTATAACTTAATAAATTAATATTTCATTTATTTTTTACATAAAAAACCCGTCTCTAAAATAAGAGACGGGTGTAATATCCGCGGTACCACTCTAGTTGACAAAAGTCCACTCAATATTTTAACGCTTCTAGCGACAAACCCTATGCAAATAATAAATAAATTTTATAGTTAAAACCTATTTTATTCTTTCAGGTAGCTTCTCCAAGGTTCTCTTCCTATCTAATTATTAGATGCCTCTATGTTACCATTTTGGCTTCTTATTTTCTTACAGAGCTTCCACCATTCCTCTGCTCGCTTTAAGGTTTATAAGAAAGTACTGTCCTCTTCACAGAATTTTAATATTAAATTATGTTATATATTATATCCAATTTTTAAATTTTGTCAACAAAATAACTAGTTTATTTATACATTTCCGCAACTTTTCCTTGAACTTCCTCATTTTCTAAATATTCATCATAAGTCATTACTCTATCCATAATTCCTTTAGGAGTTATTTCAATTACTCTATTTGCAACTGTTTGTATAAATTGATGATCATGAGATGTAAATAATATAGTTCCACTAAAATTTATTAAACCATTATTAACTGCTGTAATAGATTCAAGATCTAAATGGTTAGTAGGCTCATCTAAAATTAACACATTAGCAGAGCTTAACATCATTTTAGATAACATGCAACGAACTTTCTCTCCTCCTGATAAAACAGAAGCTTCTTTTAGCGCTTCCTCTCCTGAAAATAACATTCTTCCCAAAAATCCTCTTATAAAACTTTCAGATTTTTCTTCTGAAAATTGTCTTAGCCAATCTACTAAATTTAAATTACAATCATTAAAGTATTCAGAGTTATCTTGTGGAAAATAAGCTTGAGATGTAGTAATACCCCACTTAAATTCTCCACTATCTGCTTCCATTTCTCCCATAAGTATTTTAAATAGTGTAGTTTTAGCTATACCATCTCCTAAAAATGATATCTTATCACCTTTATTAACCATAAAGCTAACATTATCTAAAACTTTAACTCCATCTATAGTTTTACTTAAATTTTTAACTTCTAATAAATCATTTCCTGCTTCTCTTTCTGGCTTAAATCCAACAAAAGGATATCTTCTTGAAGATGGGCTAATATCTTCAAGTGTAAGTTTATCTAATTGTTTCTTTCTACTTGTAGCTTGCTTAGCCTTTGAAGCATTGGAACTAAATCTAGCAATGAAAGCTTGAAGCTCCTTAATTTTTTCTTCTTTCTTTTTATTTTGGTCTTTAGACATTTGAAGAGCCAATTGGCTTGATTCATACCAAAAGTCATAATTTCCTACATAAAGCTGAATCTTTGCAAAATCTATATCAGCCATATGAGTACAAACTTTATTTAAAAAATGCCTATCGTGAGAAACAACTATAACTGTTCCTTCAAAATCAAGAAGAAAATTTTCAAGCCATTTAATAGATTTTACATCTAAATGGTTAGTAGGTTCGTCCATTAATAGTATATCTGGCTTTCCAAAAAGAGTTTGTGCTAATAGCACTTTAACTTTTTCTGATCCATTTAAGTCTTTCATTAATTTATAATGTAATTCTTCATTTACTCCTAATCCATTTAACAGTGTAGCTGCTTCACTTTCTGCTTCCCAGCCATTAAGTTCTGCAAATTCGCATTCAAGTTCTGAAGCTCTTATACCATCTTCATCAGAAAAATCTTCTTTAGCATATAATGCGTCTTTTTCTTCCATAATTTTAATTAATCTTTGATGACCCATAATAACAGTTTTTAAAACTTCTACTTCATCATAAGCAAAGTGGTCCTGCTTTAATACTGCTAGTCTTTGTCCTGGGGTTATTGAAACTTCTCCTGTATTAGCTTCTAGTTCTCCAGATAATATTTTCAAAAATGTAGATTTACCTGCACCATTAGCACCTATAACTCCATAACAATTTCCTTCAGTAAATTTTATATTAACATCTTCAAACAGCTTACGTGCACCGTATCTTAAGCTAACATTAGTTGCTTGTATCATATGTTATTACCTCCAACTTTATTATTCTTTTTATTACATTGATAATTATAAATTTATTTAAAATAATTAATTTTTTTACTTTCTTTGATTTATGTATAAATAACCTTTATAAAACGCAAGTCCTATTATATCATATAATAGGACTTTAACCTAATAAATTTCAGTATATATTATTATTTAAATTTTTTCTCAGAAGTTTTCTTGTTTTTTGATTCTTTATATGTTTTTTCTTTACTATTTTTATTATTCTTAAATTTAGTTTTTGGCTTAGACGTTATATCTTTATCTTTCTTTATAGACTGCTTTTCTTTAGGATTAATAATTTTACCATAATATATATCTTTTAAATCAATATTAATTTTAAATTTCTTTTTGTATTGAGAAATGATACTTTCTTCTCTTTCTGTTACTATTGATATAGCTACGCCTCTTTCATTGCCTCTTCCACATCTTCCTACCCTATGTATATAATCCATTGGATTCTCCGGTAAATCTAAGTTTATAACATGGGTGACACCTTTAATATCAAGTCCTCGAGAAGCCAAATCAGAAGAAACTAATATATTAGACTTACCATTAATAAAAGCATCCATAGCTTTTTTTCTATCACTTTTAAAAGATGTACCATGAATTGATTCAGCTTTTAGTTTATGATATCTAAGCTTCTCTGCCATTATTTCAATCTCATCACTTTTATTGATAAATACTATTGCTTTTCTAGGATTTAAAGCTGCTACCAGTTTTCTTACCATAATGATTTTATCTCTTCTATCGCAAACAAAATATATATGATCAATATTTTTATTTACGATATTTTCAGCTTCGCTTTTTATAATAATTGGTTCTTTCATCATTTCCTTTGAAAAATTAATAACCTCTTCTGTTAAAGTTGCTGAAAAACATAAAATTTGTCTTTCTCTTAAAGTAGTCTTTATTACAGCTTTTATATTTTCTATGTTGTTTATATCTAATAGTTTATCGCATTCATCTATAATTATAGTTTTTATTGTGTGACCAGAAATCTTCTTCATTTTTATTAATTCTAATATTCTTCCAGCAGACCCAACAATTATATGAGGTTTTTCTTTTAACTTTTCTGCCTGGCGCTTAATATTTACATTTCCAATTATAACTGAAGAAGTTATATTGTGATTGCTATTTTTAGACAAAGTATCTACTACTTTATGTACTTGCACTGCTAGCTCGTGGGTAGGAGTTAATATTATAGCTTGATTCTCTCTTTTTGAAGTATCGACTTTTTGAAAAAGAGGTAGCAGATAAGCTAAAGTTTTTCCACTACCAGTTTCTGACTGTGCAACTACGTCTTTATTGTCAGATATGTATGGTATAGATTTCTGTTGTATTTTCGTTGGTATCTTTATTTCTTGTGCCTCTAAACTCTTAATTATATTTTCACTTATATTTAAATCACTAAAACTATTTATCATCTTTCTCTCTCCTTAAGCTTTTCTATAAGGCATCTGAAAGAAAATAATAGATCAAAGATGTTAGTATATTTTAAGCATATGAAATAAAATAGCTAGTTAAAGATGGGTCATATATTTTGCATCCGACAAGAAGACAGGTTTTCATCATAGCTTAACTATCATGAAGTTCTGACAACGCAGTATGATACAAAACAGATAAGCATACTGACTAGTTATTTTTTGAATATGCTTCAATCAGACAAGGCGTTAGGTTCTGCTCATAGCGGCGCTATGGGCGGGTTCTGACGACGTAGTATGATGGAAAATAGGCTAATATACTGGTCTATTATTTTTTGAAGATGCCTGACTTTGTAAACTACATAAGTATACAGGAAAAAATGTTAAATTGAAATAATTTTTAATTTCAACTTTATAATTAGTATTATTAAAATTTATTTATTTATTATAGTCGCACTGTAATTACATGTCCTCTATAGAACATAAGTTTGATATTTAAAATCTCTTATGATATAATTTCTCTAAGAAATGAGGTGGTTCTATGGCTGATATTAAGAATAATAAACAAATTGAAATATATGAATTTTTAAAAGAACAAATATCCACAAAAGGTTATCCGCCTTCTGTTAGAGAAATATGTGAAGCAGTAAATTTAAAATCAACCTCTACGGTTCATGGTCATCTATCTCGTCTTGAAAAAAAAGGACTTATAAGACGTGATCCTACCAAACCTAGAGCAATAGAGCTTTTATTAGACTCTCCAATAAAAAAAGAGTTAATAGATATTCCTATAGTAGGTAAAATAACTGCTGGGGAGCCTATACTTGCTCATGAAAGTATTGAAGATACATTTTCTATACCAATAAATTTTATAAAAAATAGAAATGACCTTTTTATATTAAAAGTTTCTGGAGAAAGCATGATTGAAGCTGGAATATTTGATGGTGATTTAGCAATTATAGAAAAAACTTCTGTAGCTAATAATGGCGAAATTGTAGTAGCTCTTATCGAAAATGAGGCTACAATTAAAACTTTTTATAAAGAAGATGGCTATATAAGACTTCAACCAGAAAATGCTTCAATGAATCCAATTTTAGTAAAAGACTGCACTATTCTTGGAAAACTTGCAGGGCTATATAGAAAATATTAATAAAGCGTGACAAAATGTCACGCTTTATTACGCAAATATTTTTCCTAATGCAATCAATATTCCTGTTTTGGCGTGGTCAAAAGTCAATCCACCTTGAAGATATGCTATAAATGGATCTCTAATTGGAGCATCAGCAGATAATTCTATTGAAGAACCTTGAATAAAGGCACCTGCTGCCATTATAACTTGATCACTATATCCCGGCATATCCCACGGCTCACACTCTACAAAAGAATCTATTGGTGAACCTGCTTGAATTCCTTTGCAGAATTTTATTAATTTTTCTTTATCATTAAACTTAATTGCCTGAATTATATCGCTTCTTTCATCATTATACTTTGGAAGAACCTCAAAACCTGCTAATTCCATAATTCTAGCACAAAATATTGCTCCTTTAACAGCTTCAATAGCAATATGAGGGGCTAAAAATAATCCTTGAAATAGTGTTCTCATAACTCCAAAAGTAGAACCACATTCTCCACCTATTCCTGGTATAGTTAACCTATATGCTGCTTGATTTACGTACTCTTCTTTCCCAGCTATATATCCTCCAGTTGGAGCTATACCTCCACCAATATTTTTAATGAGTGAACCTGCTACTAAGTCTGCACCTACGTCTGTAGGTTCGATGATTTGTATAAATTCACCATAACAATTATCCACAAAACATATTATATCTTTATTTATTTCCTTAACTGCTTTAATTATCGGTCTTATATCTTCTACTAATAAAGAATTTCTCCAGCCATAACCTGTAGATCTTTGAATATGTACTAATTTTACAGTGTTATCTTCTCTTAATATAGATTTCATAGCTTCTATATCAACTTTTTTATTTTCCCCTAAATCTATTTGTTTATAATTTACACCATACTCTTTTAATGAACCTATATTTTCTTCTTTACTAATTCCAATTATGCTATGAAGAGTGTCATAAGGTGCTCCACAAACACTAACCATTGTATCACCAGGTCTCAAATTTCCAAATAAGGCTGCACCAATAGCATGGGTACCATTAACAAAATGAGGTCTAACTAAAGCAGCTTCAGTATTAAATACTTTAGCATAAACTTTATCTAATGCCTCTCTTCCTATATCTCCATATCCATACCCAGAAGAATTAGTAAAATGCATATCACTTATTCTTTCCTCTTGAAGTGCATTTAAAACTTTGAGCTGATTATATTCTCTTATTTCATCTAATTTTTCAAATTGTGGTTTTACATCTTCTAATGCATTTTCATAAAGCTCTAAGAGCGTAGAATTTATATTATATTTTTTCATTAGAAACTCTTTAGTTATATCTATCATAATTTATATCTCCTTATACAAAAACTACCTTCATAATACTAACATAGTAAATAATAATAATCAAATCTCAATAACTTGTTTAAATAAGAGTTTTATAAATTAGCTCATATTCAAAAATAGTTATTATAACGTTAAATATACAATATCTTGGTTAATTATTTTTTATACGCCTAAAATAAAATATACCTAGATTTTTTAATCTAAGTATATTTTATGTATTTAATCTTCATTGGAATTTTCATTTGAATTGTTGAATAAAATTGGTTTTAGAGGAGTAATTGTTGATATAGCGTGTTTATAAATTAACATTTGTTTTCCATCAGAATATAAAATAACTGTAAAGCTATCAAAACCAGTAACATTACCCTTTATTTGAAATCCATTTGTTAAATGTATTGTAACTGGTACTTTGTTTTTTCTAGCACCATTCAAAAATATATCTTGTAAATTATTTGTAGATTTACTCATTAAAAACACCTCCGTAAATATTAATTAACTTATTCTATGAATAATTATAAAATCCTTTTATTTGGAAAATTATTTAGTTTTAATTATTCATTAATATTTTTCTTTTAAAATCTTCTTCGATAAATTTAGTAACTTCATCATCATCATTAAACGTATCTTTGTCTACCCAAACTACTCTAGGATCTTTTCTAAACCATGTAAGCTGTCTCTTAGCATAATTTCTACTAAATTGTTTAATCATATCAATAGATTTTTCTAAAGATATCTCACCTTTTAAGTGATATAGTAGTTCTTTATACCCTATTCCTTTCATAGATTGCATATCTTCAGTATACCCTTTATTTTTTAATGCAATTACTTCTTCCAATAGTCCTTTTTCCATCATTATATCTACTCTTTTGTTAATTCGTTCATAAAGCTTTTCTCTATTCATTGTTAACACATAGTAATATACATTATAAGGTATATCATAAATATTTTGTTCAGCTAAATACTCACTCATAGTCTTACCTGTAGTCTTATATATTTCTAATGCTCTAATCACTCGTTTTAAATCATTGGGATAAAGCTTTTGAAAACTATCTTCATCTATTTCTTTAAGCATATTATGAACATAATCCTTGCCATTTTGCTCTGCTAGACTGCTTAAATACTCTCTATACTTTTCATCCTTACTGGTATCACCAAAACTATAATTGTAAATAAGGGAGTTAATATAAAGTCCTGTACCTCCTACCACCATAGGTAGCTTACTTTTATCATAAATTTTGTGGATAGCTTCCTCAGCGTATTCTTTAAATTGAGCTACACTAAATTCTTCACTTGGATTAATAATATCCACTAAATAATGCTCTATTCCCTTCATTTCCTCTTTAGTTATCTTAGCAGATCCAATATCCATTTCTTTATATATTTGCATTGAATCACAAGAAATTATCTCACCATTTAGTTTTTTTGCCAGCTTAATGGATATTTCAGTTTTTCCCACTGCAGTTGGTCCTGCAAGAATAAACAAATCCTTCATAAAATCTCACCTAAACTCTATTGTATTCTTTTAAATCTTTTTTCTAGTTCATTTAATGTTATTTTAATCATAGTAGGTCTCCCATGAGGACAAGTAAATGGTTCTTCAATATAACGCAAATCTTCCATTAACTTCTCCATCTCCATTATTGATAACTTATCATTAGCTTTTACTGCTGCTCTACAGGCAAGAGAGGCTATTTTATTATACTTAACTTCTGTAGTTTCTCCACTGCCTAGTTTTTTTAAATTATCTAATATTTCGTAAAATAGAGATTTTACATCAGGCTTACCTAAAAACATAGGTACTTCTCTTATACTTATAGTATTATCGCCAAAATCTTCAATTTTGAACCCAGCATTTTCAAAAGCCTCTACATTTTCACTATAATAAGGAAAATCCTCATAAGTTAGTTCAATAACTATTGGAGTTAATAAAATTTGAGAAACTACTTCTAAATTTTTTATTGATTTCCTATATTTTTCGAAAAGATATTTTTCATGAGCAGCATGCTGATCAATTAATATTAACTCATTATTACTCTCACCTATTATATAAGTATTATTAAACTGTCCAATAATATTTATATGTCCAAACTTAGGTTGTAAGTTTAAGTTTTCTATAGAGCTTTTTTCTATATTATTTGTTTTTAAAGTTTTAGTACTTATAGTTTCATTTTCAAATTTTTCTTCAGCTTTTTTTACTACTTCTTCTTTTCTTTCAAAGTTATTTATTAAATCTACATTTTTTAATGGTTTTAAATCTATAGGTATGGATTGAAATTCAATATCCTTATTTGATATTTTTCTTTCAAAAATACTGTCATTAAAGGCTTCTTGTTCATATTTAGGCTGTATATAATTATTATCTACATTTTCCTCTTCCTTTACAACTAAAACATCTTCTTCAATACTAAAAGAATACTGCATATATTCCCTTAATGCACTATGAACTCCATCAAATACTAGCTTAAATATAGATCTATCATCAAAGAATTTAATCTCTGCTTTAGTAGGATGGACATTAGGATCAATGAATTCAGGAAAAATATCTAAGAATAATACAAAGAAAGGAAATTTATTTATTGTTAAGAAAGATTTAAAGGCATTCTCTACTGCTGCAGTTATTGTACTATTTTTTATAAGTCTCTTATTTACAAATATAGATTGCCTATTTCTACTTCCTCTACTTATCTCAGCATTTCCTATAAAACCATGAACAGAAACTATATCATTATGCTTTTCAAAAGGAATTATATTTTCCTTTACTTCTTTTCCATATAATACTCTAATGGTCTCTACTATATCTTCTGTACCATAAGTATTTATAGTTACCTTACCTTTGTTAATTAGTTTAAAGGATATATCATGGTTTCCTAAGGCTAGTCTCAGCACTAAATCAGAAATTAATGAAGCCTCCCTTTGAGCTGATTTTAAAAACTTTTGACGAGCAGGCACATTGAAGAATAAATCTCTTACCTCTATAGTAGTTCCATCATTACAAGCTGTATCCATAATATGAACTACTTTGCCTCCCTCAACATATATTTCCTTTCCAAAGGGTTCATCCTTAGTTTTACTTTTTAATGTAACTTTTGATATAGCTGCTATGCTGGAAAGAGCCTCCCCCCTAAAGCCAAAACTATTAATATTATATATATCTTCTATACCTCTAATTTTACTCGTGGCATGTGGCATAAAGGCTTTTTCTATATCTTCAGGATGAATACCATCTCCATCATCACTGATTTTAATCAATTTATTTCCACTATCTTCTATTTCAATAATGATATTTTTTGAATTAGCATCAACACTATTTTCAACAAGTTCCTTTACAACAGAACTTGCTCTTTCTACAACCTCACCTGCCGCAATTTTATTTGAAGTTTCAAAATCTAAAATATTAATTCTTTTCAAAAAATCACCTCCTAATAAGAAAAGGTATTTTTATAGTGATTTTGCTTTCTTAATTAGTTCATATAGTTTATTAAATCCTTCCATTGGAGTCATATTCAAAATATCAATATTTTTGATTTCTTTCATTAAATTCATGCTTTGAATATCCTCGAATCCAAGCTGTATTTCTTCTAATACCTCAACTTTATTTTCTTTTTTAACTACTTTTTCTACATTTACTTTATCTATAGCTACTTCATTATTAGTAATTTCCTTTTGTAAGTCTTTCTCCTCTACAATTGCAGCGTTATTTTCAGTATAAATAGTAGTTATATCTTTATTATTGTTATTATCTTCAAGATGAGAGAGTATTTCTCTTGCTCTATCAATAACTTTATTTGGTATACCCGCTAATTTTGCAACTTCAATTCCATAGGATTCATCAGCACCTCCTGGAATTATTTTTCTTAAAAAAATTATACTATTCTCAACTTTTTTAACTGCAATTGAATAATTTTTAACACCTTTTATCTTGTTTTCTAACTTTGTAAGTTCGTGATAATGAGTTGCAAATAGAGTTTTACATTTAATATTGGAACTTTTACATATATATTCAATAACTGCCCAAGCAATACTTAATCCATCATAGGTGCTTGTTCCTCGTCCTACCTCATCTAATAATATTAAACTTTTATTAGTAGCATTTTTTAATATATTAGATACCTCCCACATTTCAACCATGAACGTACTCTTCCCTCCAGCTAAATCATCAGAAGCTCCAATTCTAGTAAAAATTTTATCGCATACAGAAATATCTGCTGATTTCGCAGGTATAAAGCTTCCTATCTGCGCCATTAAAGTTATAAGCGCAACTTGTCTCATATAAGTAGATTTTCCTGCCATATTAGGTCCAGTTATTAATAACATTTGATTATCTTTTCCATCTAACAAAGTATCATTTCCTACAAAGCTATTTATTGGTAACATTTTTTCTACTACAGGATGTCTTCCATCTTCTATTTTCAATATACCTTTTGTATTAATAGATGGTTTTATATAATTATTATCCCTTGCAACCTTACACAAACTACATAGTGAATCCAATTCTGATATAAGCTTTGCAGAAGTCTTCATCCTATCAACATGTTTTTCTACTTCTTCTCTAATAGTTACAAAAACTTCGTACTCTAAAGAAATTAATTTATCCTCTGCACCTAAAATTTTATCTTCCATTTCTTTAAGCTCAGGAGTTATAAATCTTTCAGCATTAGATAGGGTTTGTTTTCTTATATATCTTCCCTCTGGAATTAAGGATAAGTTACTTTTAGTTACTTCAATAAAGTAACCGAATACTTTATTATAACCTATTTTTAAAGATTTAATTCCAGTTGATTTCTTCTCATTACTCTCAAGATTGGCAATCCATTGTTTACCACATTTCTTTGAATTTCTAAGCTCATCAATTTCTTCATTATAGCCCTCTTTTATTATATTACCTTCTTTTACAGAAATCGCTGGACTTTCACTAATAGAACAATGTAAAAGCTCATAAATATCTTTTAAATCATCTAAGTTTTTTTCAATATCTATAAGTAAATCTTCACTAAAACTTGATAGTAAGTCTTTAATTCTTGGAATTTTTTCAATAGAGTTTTTTAGTGCTAAAAGTTCTTTAGCATTTATGCTTTTAGAGCTAATTTTACCAACTAATCTCTCTATATCATAAATATCATTTAGAGCCTCATCAAGATCTTCTTGTAGTGAAATATTTTTTATTAGTTCTTCAATAGCATTTTGTCTTAGTTCAATCTCTTTTTTATCTACCAATGGCTGCTCTATCCATTTTCTAAGTCTTCTTGCTCCCATAGCAGTACTAGTTTTATCTAATACTGAAAGCAATGACCCTCTCTTAGTTTTATCCCTTAAACTTTCTGTTATCTCTAAATTTCTTCTTGAGTTGCCATCAATTACAAGGTAATCAAAAATATTATAAATTTCAATAGTATCAATATTGGATAGCGTAACTTTTTGTGTTTCAACTATATAATTTAATAAACCATTACATCCTCTTACTAAACTTTCACTAAATTGAAGCTCTTCATAATTTTTAAATTGATTTTGTAACTTTTCTTCTTCTGTGGAGAAAAAATCCTCATCAAATCTTGATATAGAAACTTCAAATCTTTCTCTAATTTCCTTTAGTATTTCTTCACTAACCATATTTGATATTACTAGTTCTTTAGGATTAAACTTGGATATTTCATCTATAATAATATTTATATCATAATTAAAATCACTACAATAAAATTCTCCAGTAGATATATCACAAAAACATACGGAAGACAGGTTTTCACTAATATACAGACCCATTAAGAAATTATTTTTATTTTCTTCTAAAAAAGAAGATTCAGTATAAGTACCAGGTGTTACTATTTTTATTATATCTCTTTTTACTATCCCCTTTGCTACAGCTGGATCTTCTACCTGTTCACAAATTGCAACTTTATATCCTTTTGAAACTAATCTAGATATATAAGTTTCTGCTGCATGAAAAGGTACCCCACACATAGGTGCTCTATTTTCTAATCCGCAATCCCTACCTGTTAAAGTTAATTCTAGTTCTTTAGATACTAATTCAGCATCTTCAAAGAACATTTCATAAAAGTCGCCTAATCTAAAAAATAATATACTATCTTTACATTTATCTTTTATTTCTAGATATTGTCTCATCATTGGAGTGAATGACATATTCTTTATCTCTCCTTTATTCTTCTTATAAAAAAAGCGACATTGTCGCTTTTAAAGTTAGCATAATTTTTAAAATGTTAATTTTACTAATAAAAACTTCATTAATCATTTCCTAATTATAAATAAAAGGAATTTCTGTTTTCGCTATTAAGCATCTAAAAGAAAATAGCAAGTTAAAGATATTAGCTTACTTATATACCACAAGCTGTCAGATTTACTCATAGCGGTGCTATGGTAGATTTCTTACAACGCAGCATGATACAAAATAAACTAACATACTGTCTTGCTGCTGCTTTGAATATGCTTTAATTTAAAACAATGCTCTTAACTAAATTTGCTCCCCTATCAAAGAGAAGGATTGTGCTTTTGTTATTTTAACATTAGCAAGTTTTCCTATACTATCAGCATTTCCGGTAAAATTAACTAGCTTTCCTGTTCTAGTTCTGCCTGTTAATTTACTTTCATCATTTTTGCTATAACCCTCAACAAGAACTTCAACAACTTTATCAGCATATTCTTTATTTTTCTTAGCAGAAATTTCATTTACTGCTTCAACTAACCTATTAAATCTGTCTTTTTTAGCTCTTTCATCAACCTGATCTAACATCATATCCGCTGGAGTACCCTTACGTTTTGAATATAAAAAAGTAAATGCTGAATCATATTCAACTTCTTTAACTAACTCCAAAGTTTCAAGGAAGTCTTCTTCACTTTCTCCTGGGAATCCTACAATTATATCAGTAGTTAATGCCACATTGGGAATTCTATGTTTTATTTTTTTTATTAAATCTAAATATTGTTCCTTAGTATAATGTCTATTCATTTTCTTAAGTATTCTTGAAGAGCCAGATTGTACTGGAAGATGTATAGATTCACATAATTTATCACACTCTGCAATAGCCTCAATAACTTCTTCACTTAAATCCTTTGGATGTGAAGTCATAAACCTTACTCTTTCTAGTCCTTCAATTTGATTTATTCTTCTAAGTAGTGCTGCAAAATTAATTTCTGGTTCTAAACCCTTACCATAAGAGTTAACATTTTGACCTAATAGCGTTATCTCTTTATAGCCTGCTTTAACCATTTCTATAATTTCTTTTTCAATTTCTTCTGGTTTTCTGCTTCTTTCTCTTCCTCTTACATGTGGAACTATGCAGTATGTACAGAAATTATTACATCCATACATAATGGTAACAAATCCTTTGATACTACTTGCTCTATCAATAGGTGTTCCTTCTACTATATCCTCTTCCTTATTCCACACTTCTACTATAGGTCTTTCACCACCTAATGCTCTGCTTAAATATTCATTAAACTTATAAGCATTATGAGTACCTATTATTATATCTACATAAGGAAACTTTTTTATTATATTTTCTGCCATTCCTTCTTGTTGCATCATACATCCAGTTATTGCAATTACAAGCTCTGGCTTTTCTTTTTTAAGTTTCTTAAGTGCACCTAAATTTCCTTCAACTTTTTGTTCTGCATTTTCTCTAACACAGCAAGTATTAAATATTATTATATCAGCATCTTCTTTAGAGACTGTTCTTTTATAACCTAGTGGCTTTAATCCGCCTGATAACTTTTCGGAGTCTTCCTCATTCATTTGACATCCCCAAGTTTCAATAAAATATTTCAATTCTTTTATCATTATTCATTCTCCTTTGTAAGATTATAACCATTATTTAATTATATATAATTTCTTTAAATAATAAAAGTTTTTTCTACAGTATTTATTGTAATAAGCCTTTTATTATATTATACTTTAAAATATTAAAAAACTGAAATTGCAACTCCAATAATCTTACAAATGGCTACAGTACTACAATACAGTATTACAAATTATTATTTATATTAGATTATAAGAACTGAAGAATAAATCTATTATTATGTAGAATCTACTCTTTCTATGACATAAAATATTCTCTAATTATTTTCTTTATATATGGCTTAAAATTATTTAAAAATCATAATTTTTATAATTAAGCAAAATTTTCCTATAACCTTGAAAACCCCATGATACTTAAGTTATAATTGAAATATACGAAGTTTATTAAATTTTCGTTAAATTTTTATTTTTATTATGAGGGGGTGCAATATGAGTTTACAATATGCAGACAGAATATCAAATATTAAAGCATCAGAAATTAGAGAGTTATTAAAGTTAAGTGAGCAGCCTGAAATTATCTCATTTGCAGGCGGTTTCCCTGCTCCAGAGCTATTTCCAAAGGAAAAATTAGCTGAAGTTACTAGTAAAGTTTTAATTGAGCAAGGAGAAATAGCATTACAATATACAACTACAGAAGGATATTCTCCTCTAAGAAAAATAATTGTTGAAGAAAGAATGGCACCAGCAGGAGTTAAATGTGATATATCAAATATTATGCTAACTAATGGTTCTCAACAGGGATTAGAATTTTCTGCAAAACTTTTTATAAATGAGGGAGATATAATTATATGCGAAAGTCCAAGTTATCTTGGAGCTATTAATGCTTTTAAAGCATACAATCCTAAATTTGTAGAAATTCCTATGGATAAAGACGGTATGGTTATAGAAGATCTAGAAAAAGCTTTAAAAGGACATTCTAATGTTAAAATGATTTATACTATTCCAGATTTTCAAAATCCAAGTGGAATAACTATGTCTTTAGAAAGAAGAAAGCGTATAGCTGAATTGGCAGCAAAATATGAAATTCCAGTTATAGAGGATAGTCCCTATGGTGAATTAAGATTTGATGGTGAAAGATTACCATCTATTAAAGCTTTCGATGAAGCTGGATATGTAGTTACGCTAGGTACATTTTCAAAGACATTCTGCCCTGGTTTAAGACTTGGATGGATTGTAGCAAGTCCAGAAATATTAAAAAAATACGTACTAATTAAGCAAGGTGCTGACTTACAATGTAATACATTATGTCAAATTTCATCTGCAAAATTTATGGAACAGTATAAACTAGATGATCATATTGCTAAAATAATTGAAGTTTATAGAGTTCGTAGAGACTTAATGATAGACAGCATGAAAAAATATTTCCCAAAAGATGTGAAATTTACATTTCCTGAGGGAGGATTATTTACTTGGGTAGAATTAAGAGAAGACCTAGACTCCTCTAAGATTATGGAAGATGCACTTAAAGAAAAAGTTGCCTATGTTCCAGGAGCTTCTTTCTTTCCAAATGGCGGAAAGAAAAACTTCTTTAGATTAAATTACTCTAATATGACTAATGAAAAAATTATTGAAGGTATTAAAAGGTTAGGAAAAGTTCTTTATAAACATTATGGCGATCAGTAAGTTCAGAGCAGTAACAGCAAAATATAAGTAAATATAATAAAAATTCTCCTTTTAGGAAAAACTATACCTAAAAGGAGGATTGTAATATGTATAATGCTAAAGATATTGATAAGCAAAAGAAAATTTCTGTAAGTTACAATGGATTTGAGGAAAGAAGTTATTTTAGCGGAAAGTTTAAAAATTGCACTATTTTTGATATTAAATCTTCTTATACTTCTTTCACTGATATAGCTGAAATAAATAATTCTAATAAAAACAATCTATCTTAGAGTCAAATGGAGGATTAAAAATGAAGTTTTCAAATCGTATTCAAAAAATGCATTATTCATCAATTCGTAAATTAGCGCCTTTTGCTGAAGCTGCTAAGAAAAAAGGTATTCAGGTTTATCATTTGAATATTGGACAGCCTGATATCGAAACTCCTTCTACTTTCATGGAAGGAATAAATAATTATCATGACAAAGTTTTAAAATATGCTCAATCTCAAGGTATCGATGAAACAATTAATAGCTTTAGAAAGTACTATAAAGAATGGAATATAGACTTTGATTACAATGAACTATTAATAACAAACGGAGGTTCTGAAGCTATTTCTTTAGCACTTACGGCTATAGCTGATGATGGAGATGAGATAATAATACCTGAACCGTTCTATACTAATTATTCTGGCTTTGCTCAAGTTGTTGGAGTTAATGTAGTTCCTTTCCTTACAAAAGCTGAAAGCGGTTTTCATCTTCCACCAAAGGAGGAAATAATAAAATATATAAACCCTAAGACAAGAGCTATTATGATATCTAATCCTGGAAATCCAACAGGAGTAGTTTATACTGAAGAAGAAATAAGAATGCTTGCTGATATAGCTAAAGAACATGATATATTCTTAATTTCTGATGAAGTATATCGAGAGTTTGTATATGATGATTTAAAATATACTTCAGCACTATATATGGAAGATGTACAAGATAGAATCATACTTATTGATAGTATTTCTAAGCGTTATAGCGCTTGTGGTGCTAGAATAGGTTTAGTAGCATCTAAAAATAAAGAACTGATTGCACAAATTTTAAAAATTTGTCAAGCAAGATTATGTGTTCCAACTATAGAACAGTTAGCTACTGCCAATTTAGTTAATACTCCAAAAGATTATTTTATTAAAGTTAAAGCTGAATATGAAACAAGACGAAATATATTATTTGAAAAACTTTTACAAATTCCAGGAGTAACTTGTGAAAAGCCAACGGGAGCGTTCTATGTTATGGTCAAGCTTCCTATAAAAGATTCAGAAGATTTCGCTAAATGGATGCTAACAGAATTCAATCATAATAATAAAACTGTTATGTTTGCACCTGCTGAAGGCTTTTATGCTACAGAAGGTTTAGGTAAAGATGAAATAAGAATTTCTTATTGCTTAAATAAAGAGGCTTTGAAAGATGCTATGGATATTTTTGCTTTAGGATTAGAAAAATATAGAGTTTTAGAAAGATAAAATAAAAAGATAGATTGATTTATCAATCTATCTTTTTTTATACTGTGTAGCCCCAAGTACAAAATTCTTTTTCAATTTTAAAATCATGTTCCTTATATAACTTTAAAGCTTTGATATTATCACTATTACATTTTAAATATATTTCTTTAAAATTATTATCTATAGCTATATTTAATAGATGTTTTAACAAAATCTTACTATAACCTCTATTTCTAAATTCATCTAATATTCCAAAATTCACTATTGAAACCTTGTTATTTTCTTTAATTAATTGACCATATCCTATAAATTTTTCACCATATTTTATAAATATAGAGCCTTCATTTAAATAATACTTTTGTTCTTCTTCAAATACTATATCTTCTATATCTATTTCAACTCTGCTGCTAGTTTTAAAAATTTTATTTTGAAGACTGCATCTGATTTTTTCATCTTCTCCTATTTCAAAAGTTTTAAAGTTTATTTCTGGAGGTAATTTAAAATTATATTTTCTTCTAATATAGATTTCATTTCAAATACTTTATTTACTTCTTTAAATCCTATATCAATTAATAATTTATTAAACTCTCCATCTGCTTCAAATAAACTTCCCTTCTTAAAAGATTCAAAAAATTTTCTATATAATATTGCTTTATCATTACTACAATTTATATACTATTAATCTTATAAAAATTTTTACATATTCTTGTAAACCACATATATCCTATATATTCTCTATTATACTTTAATAATTTAACATTTTTATTATATAGAAGTTTATTAATAGGATTTAAACTATTATAACCTTTAAAAAAATCTTCTTTTGTAAATTCAAAACACACATTTCCTCTGCTCAATTTCTTAAATTTATTAATATTAAACCAACTTAGGTTTTTACATTTATACATATACCCTCTCTTAACACTAACTACTAGATTACTATATTTTACTTTATAACCTTTTCTATTATTCCAAATTTTAAACAATTGAAACTTAATAAGTAAACTAATTTAAGTAGTAGTACATATTTATTATATTAATATATCTTGTTAAGAAGTTAATTACACCTAATATATTTATAAAATATTAAAGCTTTACTATACAAAGGCTCTTGTTTAATAATTAAATATTTTACATTAATAATACTATCTATAATTTAATATTAATTTTCATATTTTATAAAACTACAATCTTGATCTTTTGATTAGTAAAAAATATTTAAATTCGTAGTCTCTTATTTTGATATTTTTAACTCTTTAACTACATATTAAAATTGCTATCTAAATAATTGATTATTACAATTATTTTACCTAACTGAATAAACTATTTATAAATCTATTATACATCAAAAAAGCCATCATGTGATGGCTTTCTATCAATCAACTTATTAATTATAAATAGCAATTCTTAAATTTGTTCTACTGCTTTTATACTTAATGATATTCTTTTATTTTCTTCATCTACTTCCATTATTTCTGCTTTTATATTTTCTCCAATTTTTAATACATCTTTTGGTGTATCTATTTTATTAGTACTAATTTGCGAAATATGAACTAGACCATCAACTCCAGGCTCTAACTCTATAAAAGCACCAAACTTAGCAAATCTAACTACTTTTCCAAGGACAATATTTCCTACAGGATATTTATTTTCCACATTTATCCATGGATCTTCTGTTAATTTCTTTAGACTTAGAGAAAGTTTTTTATTCTCTTTATCTATATCTATAATATACACTTTAATTGTTTGTCCTATTTTTACCATTTCTTTAGGGCTCACTAACTTATTCCAACACATCTCTGATATGTGAAGTAATCCATCTACTCCATCAATTTCAACAAATGCACCAAAGCTTGATATTCTTCTTACAATACCTTCTACTATTTGATCTTTTTCAAGTTTTTCCCAAGTTTCTTTTTCCTTCTTCTCTTTTTCCACTTGAAGAATTTCTCTTCTTGAAGCAACAATCTTCATTCCGATTTTTTGTTTTTCAAATTCAATGATTTTAACCTCTAAAGTTTCTCCAATTAAAGTTTTTAGATCCTTGATTCTCTCTAAAGATATATGTGATGCAGGTATAAATATCTTTATTCCTTTATATGTAGAAATAATGCCCCCTTTTACTTCTTCTATGACCTTAACTTCAATAATTTCTTTATTTTCAAAAATTCTTTTTAACTCTTTATATAACTCTTCTCTCTCAATTTCAACTCTAGAAATAACTATATATCCATCTTGATTTCTAACACTTATTATTTTACCTTCAACCATATCACCAACTTTAAAAATGTCAGTTAGTTTGGCATTTTCATCTTTAGTGACTTCATTGATTGGTAAATAGGCTTCATTTTTTGCCCCTATAGTTAAATATGCTTCTTTATCGGAAATTTTAAATATTTCTCCTTTAATAACTTTTCCTACTCTTAATTCAATACCATCATCCATATACTTTTCATATTCTTGCATTTCACTATTAATCATTGTGTTCTCACCTTTCATTTTTAATATAGCCTCCTTAATTATCCAATCTGGTGTTGATGCTCCAGCTGTCACACCTATTTTTTTTATTTCTGCATCTTCAATAAAATCCGTTGGTATTTGATCAGCATTTTCCACATGAATAGTTCTATTACAATTTTTCTTACATATTTCATAAAGTTTAGTAGTATTAGAACTATTATACCCACCTATAACTACCATAGCATCTACTTTTTTAGAAATATCCTCTGCAGATTTTTGTCTTACTTCAGTAGCACTACAAATAGTATTAAAAGCTACTATTTCTTTACACTGATCTACTACTTTATTCAAAACCTTATGCCAATTACTTTGTTTTTCAGTCGTCTGTGAAACCACACAAATTTTTCTTGGGAGATTTTCTAAATTTTCGCCATCTTTAGATATTATAGCACTATTATTACACCATCCATTTATTCCTATTACTTCAGGATGATTTTCATCTCCGACAATTAAAATACTATATCCTAATTTATAATAGTTATTTACCTTCATTTGAATATTATTAACATAAGGGCAAGTAGCATCTACAATATTTAATTTTTTATTTTTCAAAGTATTTAGGATATTTTCTGAAATCCCATGTGATCTTATTATTACCACATTATCTTCATCTAATTTATTTATATCATCATTACCTATAGAGTATATGTTATTTTCTTTCAATAGCTCTACTACATCATTATTGTGAATTAATGGTCCTAGTGTATATATGTTATCAGTATATTCTTTTTTCTTATTTAAAGCTGTATCTACTGCTCTTTTCACACCAAAACAAAATCCAGCTTTATCTGCTAATAATATTTCCTTCATTTGTTTCACCACCTATTTATTAACTTTAGTATCATTTTATCATATTAAAGAAAATTTAACTAACACAATTAGAAATTTTATTTTTTATATGATTACATATCACTTCAACTACTTCTTCTATCGACAAATTTGAAGAATCTACTTCAATTGCATCCTTAGCTTTAGTTAAAGGGTCAACTTCTCTATTAGAATCAATATAGTCTCTTTTTATTATATCTTCAAGTATACTATCATAATTTACTTCTATATTTTTTTCTATTAATTCGTTATATCTACGCATAGCTCTTGTTTCAGCACTAGCAGTTAAATAAAATTTAAATTTTGAATCTTTAAGTACTACTGTACCAATATCTCTACCATCCATAATAACATCATATTTTTTAGCTATTGCTTGTTGCATTTTTACTAGCTTTTGCCTTACTAAAGATAAAGCTGCATAATTTGATACATTATTACTAATTATAGGCATTGTTAACTCTGATGTAATATCTATTCCATTTAATATCAAGTTGTCTCCCTCAAAATGCATTTCTAAGTTATCTAAAAGACTTATTAACTTATCTGTGTCTTCATAAGAGATTTTTTCTTTCATCGCTACGTAGGTAACAGCTCTATACATCGCTCCAGTATTTATGTACATTAAGTTAAACTTTTTACCTACTATTTTTGCTATGGTACTTTTTCCTGCTCCTGCAGGACCATCTATAGCAACAGACATTCTCATTCACAATCTTCCTTTCTAATCTAAAAACGCTAATTATTTAATGCTGATATCACTTCGAAGTGATGCTGCCTTATGAAGATAAACAAAACTAACATCTCTTTCTTCTTCGTCAAATAAAATAGTTACTCTTATACAAAGCTTTAATGAATTTTCCACTTCCATCTCATTAAAATGCATAATACTAACCTTATTTAAATTAAAATGTTCTCTTACATATGCACCTGGATAAGCTTTTGTTATATCATTAGTACAAGAAAAAAGTAGTACCTTTATATTATTTGTATTTAATGAATTTATTTCTAAAATCTTGTTCATTAATTCAATAGCCTTTTCTTTTATTTCTAAAGGATCATTCTTTTCTATTGTAGTTGCGCCTCTTATCGATAACATAATTAATCACCTATCTTTTGTCCTGCTAAATATCCAGTAGATAATGCAATTTGCACATTATATCCTCCAGTATAGGCATCAACATCAATAATTTCTCCAGCAAAACTTAAATTTGAAATTATTTTTGATTTCATAGTTGAAGGATCTATTTCTTTAGTATCTATTCCTCCGGAAGTTACTATAGCTTCAGACACCGGTCTTAAATTTTTAACTGTTAGTACTAAATTTTGTATTAAATAAACAAGTCTCTTACGTTCCTCTTTAGTTATAGCATTAACCTTTTTATTTTCATCTATGCCACTATATCTAACTATTATAGGTATAAGCTTTTTAGGAAATAAATCATCTAAAGCATTTTTAAAATCTTTATTTAAATATTGGTTAAAATCCCTTTGCACCCTCTTATCTAACTCCTCTTCCCTTAAAGCTGGCTTTAAATTTATTATTATTTTATATTTTTCATTATTCTTTATACTACTACTAGCACTTAAAACTAATGGGCCAGATATTCCAAAATGAGTAAATAGCATTTCTCCTAATTCTTTAAAAAGAATTTTATTTTTGCTATCCTTAAGAGTTAACTCCACATTTTTTAGCGCCAATCCTTGGAGCTCTTTAACAAAATCCTCTTCTATTTCTACAGGTACTAAGGATGGCTTCAATTCAATAATGTTATGACCAATTCCTTTGCAAAGTTTTAACCCTTCTCCATCTGAACCTGTTTGAGGATAAGAAACACCACCTGTACATATTATAAAATAATCACCAGTAATCTTCTTACCATTTTCCAATACTACTTCTTTTATATTGTTATCTTGAAGAATAAATTCTTTTACATTACTATTCTTCATAATATTTACATTCTTCTCTTTTAATTCACCTTCTAAAGTTTTTATTATATCAGAAGATTTATCAGAATTAGGAAATACTCTATCTCCTCTCTCAACTTTTAGCTTTGTTCCTCTACACTGAAAAAAATTCATTGTATCTTCATTGGTAAAAGTATATAAAGAACTATATAAAAAATAAGGATTAGTAGGGATATAATTTAAAAACTCCCCTATTTCCTTAGCATTGGTCACATTACATCGTCCTTTACCAGTTATAAATAGCTTTTTACCTAGTTTTTCATTCTTTTCTAATAATACTACACTATGATTTTCAGCTGCGGATATTGCAGCCATCATACCAGCAGGACCTCCGCCAATTATTACAACTTTTGACATCACTTCACCACCTAAATTTTCTACAAAATTCCTACTTAGACTTATAAATTATACTTCAATATCTAGTATATATCAATTAACTAGAAGAAAATCGTGACAGCTAGTCACGATTTATTAATTAGCAAATTACAGTATATAATTTACAATTTTAATCTTTTTCTTTAAGCATGTTCGACAATAGTCAGTTAATATACTAGTCTAATCTTTACATAATGAATCTTTAAAACTCAATTATATATTATAAAGATCTATAGAACTGTCTTAGATAAACTATAGACTTTAGTTTTGACTAGTTATTTTCTTTCATACATTTTGTATTAAAATAAATCAGTAATTAATTTTAATTATTACATATATAATATTAACAATAAATTACTTGATTATTAAATTATAATAATAGTTCTAATCGTAAAGAAAGAGAATTCCCTAGAGAATTCTCTTCATATATATTTTAAAAATTAATAAATTCCTTGTGCATGCATTGCTTCAGCAACTTTTATAAATCCAGCAATATTAGCTCCTGCAACTAAGTTATAACCAAATCCATAAGTTTCAGCAGCTTTCATTGCATTATTATGAATATTAGTCATGATTTGACGAAGTTTAGCATCAACTTCTTCTCCTGTCCATGATAATCTCATACTGTTTTGTGACATTTCAAGAGCTGAAGTAGCAACTCCACCTGCATTGGCAGCTTTAGCTGGTCCTACAATTATTCCATTATCTAAGAAGTATTGTACTGCTTCGTTCGTACATGGCATATTAGCACCTTCGCAAACAAATTTTATTCCATTCGCAACTATTTGTTTAGCATGTTCTAAATGTATATCATTTTGAGTAGCACATGGCATTATAATATCAACTTTAACACCCCATGGTTTTTGTCCTGGGAAAAACTCTACACCAAATTTATCTGCATAATCTTGAACTTTGTCTCTACCTGAACTTCTCATCTCTAATAAATAACTGATTTTTTCTTCAGTTGTAATTCCATTAGGATCGTAAATATATCCATCTGGTCCTGAAATCGTAACTACTTTTCCACCTAATTGAGCAATTTTTTTACATGCTCCCCATGAAACTTGACCAAATCCTGATAAAGCTACTGTTTTACCTTTAAAATCTGTTCCTTCATGTTTAAGAATTTCTTCACAGAAATATGCTACACCAAAACCTGTAGCTTCTGGTCTAAATAAGCTTCCTCCATAGGATAATCCTTTTCCAGTGAAGACTCCATTTTCAAAAGCTCCTCTTATTCTTCTATAATGTCCGTACATATATCCAACTTCTCTTGCACCAACCCCAATATCACCTGCTGGAACGTCAACATCTGGTCCTATATGTCTATAAAGCTCAGTCATATAACTTTCACAGAATCTTCTGATTTCAGCATCTGATCTTCCTCTTGGATCAAAGTCAGAACCACCTTTACCTCCACCTATTGGAAGTCCAGTTAATGAATTCTTTAATATTTGCTCAAATCCTAAGAATTTTATTATTCCTAAATAAACTGAAGGATGGAATCTTAAACCACCTTTATATGGTCCTATAACTCCGTTAAACTGTACTCTGAATCCCCTATTAACATGTACATCTCCATTATCATCTGTCCAAGGTACTTTAAACATGATTTGTCTTTCTGGTTCACAGAATCTTTCTAAAAGATTAGCCTTTATATATTCTGGATGATTTTCTAAAACCGGTCCTAAAGAGTGTAAAACCTCTTCAACTGCTTGAATAAATTCTGGCTCACTACTATTTCTTTTTTTAACATTTTCTAATACTTGCTCAATATAAGCTTTAGTATCCATGCTATTACCCCCTAATAATGAAATAATTATATTAGATTAAAGTTAATATATTTTAATATTAAAAAAATTAATATTAAATCCTTCATTTATATTATTATAATTCGTTATAAATGCAATTTTTCCTTCTTAATTATTAAAAATTTTTTAACATTTATGAAAGCAACTATACTTTAGAAATTAAGTGACAAAAAATTATTGATTTCTAAAACGATTACATGTCCTACAATTATCATCATAAGACATGTTGTTTCAGAAATCAATAATTTTTTTTTATTTTTCTTCCTTTTTATAAGAATAAACTTGATATTCTTGCCAAACATTCTCAAGATCATTAAAGGTTTTAGAAATTTTTTCCTTTTCTCTTAAACCAACTGCTATTATAAGTGCATTAATAACACTTAACGGTGCTACTAAAGAATCAACAAAAGAAGCCATATTGCTTTCTGCTACTAAAGTGTAATCAGCTCTAGTTGCCAATGGAGATAATACACTATCCGTTATCGCAATTACTGCTGCCTTTCTGGATTTTGCAAAAGTTAGTGCTTCTATAGTACGCATAGCATATCTAGGAAAACCTATACCAATTACACAGTCTTCTTCAGATAAATTTAACATTTGTTCAAAAATGTCACTCATACCATAAGACACAATTTTAACGTTATCTAATATTAAATTTAGATAAAATCCTAAAAAGTCTGCAAGGGCAGTAGAACTTCTTAATCCAATAATATATATATTCTTAGCTTTGAAAATATTATTAACAGCTTCATCAAAAGCTGAATGATTGATTTTTTCTAATGTAACTCGTATGTTTTCAATATCAGATTTCAAAACACCTTTCAATGCATTATTATGACTTATAAAATCATTTGAAAGTTCTATTCTTTGAACTGTTGTAAGTTTATTTTTGATTAGCTCTTGTAGTGCCTTTTGAAGCTCTGGGTAACCACTATAGCCTAATTGATTAGCAAATCTAACTACTGTAGATTCACTTACACCTACACTAGTTCCAAGTTTAGCAGCAGTCATAAAGGCTGCTTTATCATAATGTTTTAATATATACTCTGCAATAAGCTTTTGTCCTTTACTTAGTCTTGGAAATTTTGTTTGTATCATTCTCATAAGATCTTGATTATTGTTATCCATTATTAAACCACCCCTTCATAAAATGAAGAAATTATTAATTACATACTTTTTTATTTACTTCACTTTTAACTTTTTTACTGTTTCATTTTAACATTTTGTGAACCATTTATCAATAAATATTTCATTTTTTTGTATTTTGAAATATTAGCTTCATTTCTTTTTTAAGTTCATATAAAGAATATTTTTTATACACTTTTAAATTATGCATTATTTTTAAGTTGTTATTCTAAAATTCAACGTCTTTGCATGTATATATTAATATTATATGTAAAATATTATTGTATTAAAATAGTTACTCTTTATATTTTAATTGAATTTTTATATCTCATAATTATCTAAATTTACTGTCTATCATTATATTATGTAAAGTTACTTATTATTATTTATAATAAAATTTTTTATAAATTTAATTATTTCTTTTCTATTACAATTAATTGAGGAGCTTTTTCACTTCTATTTAGAACTTTATGAAGCATTACCCCATATTTATCCTTCGGTAAATTAGAAACATATTTTAATATTTCATTTTTTTCTTTCTCTCCTTCTTCATGTCCAATATAAACTGCTATGGTTATTATTCCACCTGGCTTTAATATTTCTACAGAAGATTTTATACTAATTAAGGTTGTGATTGTTTCAGTAGTTATTTTTTTATCTCCTCCAGGTAGGAATCCTAAATTATACATTACTACATCTACATTTTCTTTTACATATTCTTTTATTTTGCTATGACAATCTTTAATTAAAATTACATTTCCCTTTTTCTTTTCAGAATATTTTTCTATAGCTATATCTTGTACATCAAAACTATAAACCTTGTTAAAAAAACTACTTAAAAAATCAGTATCATGCCCATTTCCTAATGTTCCATCAATTGCTACATTATTATCAATTGAATAGTTTTTTATAATATATTGAGATAAACTGCTTACGTCACTTACATATTTAAACAATAACTTATTTCCCACCTTTTAAATATTTTATTTCATCTTCATTTAAAAATCTATATTTACCTTTTGGTAAATTTCCCAATTGAATTTTACCTACGGATAATCTCTTAAGTTTTATAACTTTGTGATTTATTGCATCACACATTTTTCTTACTTGCCTGTTTTTACCTTCATGAATAATTATTTTTAAATCAGATGTTATATTATTTTTATTTTCGGTATTTTTTTTAATTATAGTACATTTCGATGGAGCAGTTATATATCCTCCAATATCTACACCTTTACATAGCTTTTCTATCTCTTCTTTTGTAGGTATACCTTTTACAGTTGCTATATAAACCTTATTAATAACTTCCCTAGGATGTATTACATTATTATAAACATCTCCGTCATTAGTTAATAATATCAACCCTGAGGTATCATAATCTAGTCTACCAATAGGATATATTCTTTCTTTAACATCTATTAAATCAATTATTGTCTTTCTACCTCTTTCATCACTGACAGTAGATACATATCCTTCTGGTTTATGAAGTGCTATATAGACCTTTCTTTCCTCCGGTTTAATTATTTTGTCATTAAATAGTACTATATCTAGTTCAGGGTTAATTTTAAATCCTAATTCTGTAATTACTATACCATTAACTTTTACTTTTCCTTCTAATATTATTTCCTCACATTTTCTTCTAGATGCCACTCCACAGGATGCCATATATTTTTGTAATCTTTCTTCCAAATTACCACTTCCTATTATATTCTAGTTAGTCAAACTCAATAATCATCATTTGAATTATAATATTTAAAGTTATAAAAATCAATTAATAACTTTATAAATTAACCTGTTGTGCTAAAAGATAATTTTCATTAATAGGATTATTATTCCATAGTACATTGGCATAGTAATCTAAAATTTAAAATGTTCTTTTAAAGGATTTATCCAAATATTAAATCCTTGATTTTTGCAATATTAGAATTAATATTTAAGATTTTATTTATGAAAAAACAAAGATTATGGGCTAAAATTTTATTTGTTATTCTAGAAATTAGTCCCCACGCGTTTCAACTCTTTAGATGTTAATTGTCAAGCTTCAGAAAAAGAAGTTTCAACTCTTCGTATGACTTTTTAAAAGTGTTGCTTCTGAACTGTTTTGAAACTTTAACTTAGAATTAGTACGTTTCTTCATAATTCATAGTTTTATGTGATTTTCGAATTTCAAATTAGCAAAGCTAGGCTTTCTCCATCTCGCCTTCTCTCCAATAACTGTTGTAAATGGAGCGGTAGCTGTTGGTCCCATATTGCGACTCTATCGTCTGTATCAGCTGAGAGGTGCAAAGATGAAATCTGATATATATCCATCTAGAGCTATGATAGCATGTAATTTAAACCCATAGTAAGTTTGTTTCTTGGAAGCACATTTACCGTAGGCAGCCTCCGGCTTAAAAGATCTGTGAAAGTGTGCCCTACCAAAAGCGCATACTGGTATAGGCATACTATCTATGATTCTAACCTGATCATGTTGATAGTTAAGAAACTTGTTAGTTCACTTGAATAACTTCAACTACTTTAAAAGAGATTTTCTAGTTCTATGAAATCTTGTTCTAGTACAAAATTTAGGAAATAAATCTCTTAGATTTTTTTCGAAAAATCAAACCATGCTTTCAGAATCAATAGTTAAAAAGTTCACCCACTAAGGATAGAGTTATAATTACTATCTGACATTATTGCTTTATCAATGTTGCGGCGATACTTTATGCTTGTGGAGTTACTTTTTGGTAAATATCATCAATTATAACATAAATAACATGTCGTAAAATCTTTTAAGTTATTTTATTGTTATGGTAAATTTTATTAAGCTCTAGCATATTGCTTTCCTCCTATATTGAATTGTTGGTTCTTTTGATGATAGATTAGCAAAAATGCTAGAGTTTTTCTATTTGTAAATATTGCTAATGATTAACTAGCACAACGAGTTAAATTAATGTTAAACCATTAAATATGGTAGCATTTATGTAGATTTTTTACTAATAAGATTTAAAGAGCTAGACAACTAGCTCTTTAAATCTTATTTTTTTAGTATTTGTTTTGTGTTAGGCATCATTTCCATAAATCCTGTTTTAGAAGTTCTGCTATCTTCACTTTCTTGAACCATAGAAGTCATTTGAGATTTTAATTTAATATCTTCTTTTTTATTTTTCTTAGACATATTTTCACCTCCTAAAATTAGCATTATCATCTTGCAATAATTTATGTGAAAGGTCTAAAAATAACTAGTGGAAAATAAATCAAATATTTTCTATTAAACACAGCTATAATTTTTACTAATAGTATTGTTATTAATTAGTTTTTCATGAAACTCCAATCAAATTTTGTTAACATACTAATATTCATTTTCCTAAAAGGGCTAATACACTCTATAAACATATTTTTATAATTCAACTATTATTGTAGAAAATTTCTAATAACTTCGATATATTTATGTAAAGTCTTTTATTTTAGGAGGTATTACTATGACTAATCCCATATTTTACATGCCAACGAAAATTGTTGTAGGAAAAAATGCTATAAATAATCATAAAAATTTATTAATAAGTATTGGTACAAAAGCATTAATTGTTACTGGTAGAAATTCATCAAGAAAAAATGGTTCTTTAGACGATGTGGAAACATCTTTAAAAGATTTAAATATACCTTATGTTATATTTAATGAAGTTGAAGAAAATCCTTCCTTAGAAACTGTAGAAAAAATTGCAACCTTAGGAAAAGATGAAAAAGTAGATTTTATAATTGGTGTAGGCGGTGGATCTCCAATAGATTCAGCAAAAGCAGCTGGAGTACTTATTAAAAATATTGACTCAAATTTAAAGGATTTATCTATCTCACCATTATTAAATTCTATTCCAATTATAGCAGTACCTACTACTGCTGGTACTGGTACAGAAACTACACCTTATGCTATTGTTACCGATCATGAACTTCAAACAAAAAAAGGTATATCTCAAAGAATATTTCCAACAGTTGCTTTTTTAGATGCAGCTTATCTTATGAATACCCCTAAAGAAGTTACGATGAATACAGGGGTAGATGCACTTTCACATTTAATTGAAGGTTATCTAGCTACTAATGCTAATATCTTTAGTGATGTATTAGCAGAAAAAGGGCTAGAATTATTTGGTCAATGTATTCAATCTTTAAGAAAAAATGAAATCAACTTTGAAATTCGCGAAAAATTATTAATTGCTTCTACCATTGCTGGAATGGTAATCTCACAAGCAGGTACTTCTCTTCCACATGGCATGGGATATGCATTGACTTATTTTAAAAATGTTCCCCATGGAAAGGCAAATGGAATGCTATTAAAATCGTACTTAAACTTTTGTAGTGATAAAGCAAAAGTTAGTAAAATAATATCATTACTTAAATTTAATAGTTTAGATGAACTAGGCGAATTTTTAATAGAAGTTCTAGGAAAGCCAGTAGATCTTACTGATGAGGAAATATTAAGTTATGGTAAGGCAATGGCTAGCAATGATGCTAAACTTAAAAATCATCCATATGTAGTTTGTGAAGATGATATCCTTAAAATATACAAAGATAGTTTAAAATAAGATATTATTTTAATAGATAAAGGTGGATAATATTATTCACCTTTTAACTTACATCATAAAAAATTTTATTTCCATCAATTCTACATACTTTTATTTTAAAAAATAACTATTTATATTTAGCAAAAAAGATTGGAACATCTGCTCCAACCTTTAATATCTTATATTAATTTTTCATTAAATATATTATCTAAGTTTACTTTCTTAACTCTATTATGAATCTCCTCATTATCCGTTGAGTATAATCCTGTTTCTTGCATTCGTTTAAAATATCCAGCTCCTGCAAAGGTGTATCTATTTCTTCTACCTTCTTTAGTTTGTACCTTTTCATTAGCATAAGCAATAATATCTCCAATAGCTAAATTTCTTGGTAAAATTAATAATGGTATTCCAAGATAATTTCTAACTGCATTATGTCCTGCAATAGAACCAGTAGATATAGCTTCTGTATGCCCTACAAACAACCCGCTTTTTTCTCCTCCGCAGAATAAATTATCTAATCCCATAACTTTTAAGTCATCTGTTCTAGGTGCCACAGAAAGATATCTAATAGAATTTCCCTTTCCTCCAGCATAAGGATCTAAAAATTTTGCTGATTCTAATCCTTTAATTTTTCTAAGCTTCTCTAATGGATAATAAGATGTCATCAGTTTTGCATGGCCAGTATCCAGTAAAACTATATTTTCAGCAAACTCTTTAAGTGCATATTGTTGACATACCTTTTGCGTTAATTTATCTAAATTGATATCCTCGACAGGAACAGTTAATACTACTACACCCTTTTCATCAAGTTCCTCTATTATCTCTTTAGAAAGAGTTTCCTTAGCTAGTTTACAAGATCCACTAAAAGCTCCATAAACATCTTCATCTCTTTCTCCCTTTATATCTTCAATCCCTGCCCTGTGACTAATACTTATTCTTGGTCCAAAAGCAGGACATCTTAATATGCACATAGAGCAGCCATTACCATATCTTAAACAATTTCCCATAGGTCCAGTAGATCCTGTGGTTTCTATAAAAACATCTCCTTCAATAAAACTTCCATCCGAAATATATATGCCTTTTAATTTATTTCCTTCTCTTTCTACATCCACTGCTCTAGTTACCAATTTAATATCAATTCCTAATTCTAATAAGTGCTTTCTAACCTCTGGCTCTATTTTATTAACATCATAAAGCCATGCATGCTTATGACCAGGGAAGTCTATATTTTTATGTCTTGAATTATTATCAGTAATGTGAATTAAATCACCTGCACCCAGTGCTATAAGTTCTTCAGCAGCAGTATATCTACCATTATTTCTCATTATTCCGCCTACATTTCCTAGTCCCAATAATAAATCTGTTTTTTCAATTAAAGTAACCTTTGCACCAGCTTTTTTAGCGGATATGGCTGCGGCACAACCGGACCATCCACCCCCAATTACTACGACCTTCAAAACATTCTCCTCCCTTCTAAAACATGCTTTGGTTCAGTCTGTATCTTACAAAGTCTTCTTAACTTCTCGTCATTATTCATAATAGTACACGCTCCACATACTCCTTCTCCACAGCACATTTTTTCATTATTACAACAAGAAAATTTAATATTTTTATCATGACCTTCTATTATTTTCATAACTTGATAATTTAATATATCTGCACCATCGCAATGTACCAATGAGATTTTGTTATTTTCTAGTATATATTCTAACTTATTTTTACATGCTCCACTTAATATTCCGCCAGGAATTATAGTTATACATTCTATAATTTCGTCAGCATATTTAGAGAGTTCTTCCTTAATAAAAATATCTTTAAAAGGATTTTTATCAATTAAGACAATTAATTTATTGTTGTTATACTTTAATTTTTCTAAAACTGATAATAAAGGTGCTTGACCAATTCCTCTAACTACTAGTAAACAAACCTGATTTTTAGCTTCCATTATTGCTTTCAGTCCTAATATTCCATTCCAAAATGGCCCTTTAACTAAGATATCATCACCTATATCCAATTTATCCAGTGATTTGGTTTTAACTCCTTTAAGTTCAATAGCTAAAGTTAATACATTTTCTGAAGTATTACTATCCATTACACAAATTGGAGTGTCAAAATTTTTTTCACAATCTTTTTTTCTAACAAAAACAAAACTTCCTGGATTCACAAGTTCACTAACAAGCTTGTCACTAGCTTTTACTTTTAAAATTAGTATTTTATCTTCAATTTCGTACTTATCTACAACTTTACAACTTTGATATTTTCTTCCAGGTTTGCTTTTAAAGTTATTAGTAACAAATTCTTGATATATACAAACACCATTCCAATTGCAACAATCACAAAAATCTTTGCCATCTAGGTGTGAACATAGAATGCAGTTGCCAGATTCGGCCAAGTGGCAAGGACAAAATTCACTTCCGCAATCTATACAAGTATACGGCTCATAACTCATCTTACAACCTCCTAGATTACTCTAATATTAAGATATTTAATAATTACATATTTGTTACATTTTACAAGTGAAAATCATAATAAAACTTTAAAATAAAGACAGTATTTTTAGATATATTTATTTCTCACACAATCTGCTTTATTTATATATGTCCATATTGCAGTAGATCAGGTGAATCAATTTTGTTCATAAAAAATAAGTGATAAATAATTATCAATGTGATTAATTATTTACCACTTACATTTATATTGATTACTTGATGTTTTAGTAGAGAGTTTTATTGGCAGCTAGGTGAAGATTTTTTTACTCTTACACTTATTCCAATTATTTTACGAAATTCTCACTTAGCTATATGAAGATAAAATCATCTACTTCTTTAAGTGAATAGCTTCACCTATAACTATACACTTAGAACTTGGACTATGACCAATATCATCTGTTTTAACAATTGGAATATTTCTATCCCCTAAAACCTCTCGAATCAGCTCCATAATATCTGGCACATGATTTTCTTCTTGCATTTCAGTAAACTCTCCCAAAATAATTCCCTTAATCTTATCAAATGCCCTACATGCTCTAATTGAAATAATATTGATCCTGTTAAATTAGGTGCTCCACCTAAGCTTTCTAGCAATAATATTTTATCCTGGAAATCTGGCATATATTTTGTTCCTACTATTTTTGAAAGTGCTTGCATATTTCCACCTATAACTACACCACTCATTTCATTGCCTTGAATCCATTCTAAATTGATTTTATAAATATCGTCTTTTCCATTTAAAAATGTTTTTTTAAACATTCTTATTTGTTCCTTTGAACATTCTTCAATTAAATTTGCTATTGTATAATGATAGGTTTTTATATCCGCACATTTATACAATGCGTTTAATATAACTGATAAACCACTCATTCCAAAATAAGGCTTATTACTCTTTTTAATAATTTCATAATCAAGGCACCCTAATATTTGATTGGCAGAAGCTCCACCTGAAACATCAAAAATAGCTTTAATATTTTGATCCTTAAATAATTTCATTAACTCATTTGCTCTTTCTTTTCCTGTTCCTGCAAAAGGTCCTTTTGTCTTATAAATTGTTTTTGCATATTTAAGCTTTAATCCAATGTCATTCAATATTTGTTCGATTTCTTCTATATGTTTTTTATTTTGATTACTTATTCCATCACAACATGAAATTAATCCCACAGTATCACCTTTATATAATTTTATCATTTTTACATTATCCCCCTAATTATTTTTACTAAATATTTCTTGAATTATTAATATTTATTTCATATAATTATGATTAATCTTGCATTCTTACTACAATTTTATTTCTTTATATCATTGTTTAACTTTTTTAAATTTAGTATCCTTATTATAATTTATTTTATTAAATTACATTTAGTTTATATAATATTTATATTTCAGCATTCTATATTTCTTAATTTATATAGTTCATGGATGATACAATTTGTTACCTTCCCTGTGACATTGCAAACTATAGTTGTGCTTTTGTCTACAGTTAATTAATTTCTCTTTATCTAATCTGATATTATTAACTTTAACATTAGGAATTCATTGCTTAATTCTGTAGAGCTATTTTCTTAATTATAAAGCTCTATTATTTATTAGAGAATTTTTTTATAATTATTTTTCTTATCTTACCATTTTTAAACATATCCTTCTTTATATTTATACTTTAATGTATTCAACTTTTTATATCTACAATATTATACTAAAACCAATATTATTTCTCCTTAAAAATAAAAAGCTTAGGGTAAAATAAAAATTTATTTTACTTCTAAGCTCTATTTTTATATTAAATTTGCAAAAATAATTGTCCTAAACTTATATATTTAATCAAATATCTTTTCTTTAAGTATTCGATAAAAAGGTTTTTTATTTACATGATTATTAGTTATTAAAGGCTCACATAATAATTGTCCTTTTTCGTCACTTATGATTATTGATCCAACCATTTCGTCTTTATTAACTGGTGCTTTTAGGGTATTAGGAGCTTTTATTTCTACTTTTAGTTCTTCATCTTTTTTTGCAAGCATGTTTATATCTTTATCTAGAGACAATTCTAACGGTTCTTTTCCATCTTCAATATCTATTTCCTTAACTAACTCACCCTTTGAAAATAGCTTTTTATATTCGTAATTTTCTTTAACATAATTAAATATTTTTTTAGTTTCTTCCCATCTTGGAGTACAATTTAAAGTCACTATTATAATGTCTCCTCCATCCATATTTATTGAAGATACCAAACATTTTCCAGCCTTTCCTGTATATCCTGTTTTTACTCCATTAGCATTTGGCATCTGATATAGTAACTTATTTATATTTTCATAATCTCTTGTAAAATTGTATTGCTCTTTAGAAATAGATTTAGAAGAAACTATTTCCTCAAATTTAGGAATTTCTTTTGCCTTTTTAGTGGCCATTGCTAAATCATAGGCTGTGGAATAATGATACATGCTGTCTAATCCATGAGGAGATTCAAAATGAGAATTTATTAATCCAATCTGCAAACAATGTTCATTCATCAATTTGCAAAACTCTTCTACAGATCCTGAAATTCCTTCTGCTATAGCAATTGCTGCATCATTACCGGATTTAAACATAAGTCCATATAATAACTCATGAAGTGTAATTTTTTCATTTTCTTTATATCCAACAGTTGACCCTCTTATACATGCAGCATTTTTTGATATAACAAACTCCTCATCTAAATTTCCATAGTTTAAAGCTACTAAAGCTGTGATTATTTTAGTAGTACTGGCTATCGCTATTGAAGAATATGCATTTTTTTCATAAACTACCCTGCCGCTATTACCATCTATAGCTATTGCACTTCCTGCATTTACATTTAATTCTTTAGCATAACATATAGAAAACATTGATGAACTTATAATTAATACTGTTAAAATCATTGAAATAAATCTTAAATAGATATTTCTCATTGTATCACCTCGATTAAATAATTAATTACCATATTAAGTCTAATTATGAATAACTTTCCCCATTGTGGCTAGAATATTAACAATAGACTGGAGGATAATTTATGAAAATTTTTATTATACTATTGTTGATTTTTACAATGATATTATTATTACCTATTCCTCTAAAAATAAAACTTATTTATTTAAACAAAAATTTTCAATTATGGATTTATAATAAGCAATTTAATTTAGATAAAAAAGAGGACAGGGCTAAAATTAAGAAGGTAAATAAAAAACTTAAATATAAGGATAAGATTTACAGTAAAAAGTTTACTCTTAATCATTATAGGAGAATAATAAGTAATTTAAGAAAAAACAAATATAAGATTACCATTAAACTATATACTAAAATAAATTATTCTTTTGAAGATGCTGCAGCAACTGCTATAATCTATGGTTTCCTTCATCAAGCTTCTTCTCTTACTTATGCAATCTTAAATCACTTTTTTTATGTTAAAGATTTCAATACTGAAATAAAAGCTGAATATAATAAGTCTTATATAAACTTAGAAATAAAAGGTATAGTTTTGTTTAATTTTGCAAAACTTATATATATCTACTATATAATCAATAAAAGCATTAAAGATGAAAATATGTTACATCAATGTGAAAAATTACAAATTAAGGAGGAGACATAGATGGAAAATCATCCAATAGAAAATTTAATGAAAAGCACAATGGAAAACATAAAAGACATGATTGATGTCAATACTGTAGTAGGTCAGCCAGTAACAGCCTATGATGGTACAGTTATAATTCCTATATCAAGGGTATGTTTCGGATTTGGTTGTGGAGGTACAGAATTTGAAAGTGTAAGAAATAATAATTCACCTCAACATCCTTTTGGAGGAGGATCCGGTGCAGGAGTAACAATTAAACCTGTTGGATTTTTAGTAGTTAAAGGTGACTCTATAAGATTGTTATCTGTTGATCACCATAATACTTATGATAAAATAATTGATACTGTTCCTCAAGTATTTGATATGGTTAAAGATCTATTTAAAAATGATAGTGAAGGTAATGAAAATACTTTTCAGCAACCTCAACCACCTCAACCGCCTCAACCACCTCAACAGCCTTAACAATGATAAAATATAAGAACCATGTTTTTCATGGTTCTTTTTACTCTTCATCTTCAAAACTATCTAAACTTGGAATTTCTTCTATGTTTTCAAAATCAAAATGTTTTAGAAACTCATCAGTAGTAGCATATAAATTAGGTCTTCCTACAACCTCTTTTTTTCCCGTTTCTTTAATTAGATTTTTTTCTATAAGGGTGTAAATTGCTCTATCACTTTTAACTCCTCTAATCTCTTCAATTTCTACTCTCGTAATCGGCTGTTTATAGGCAATTATAGCTAAAGTTTCTAAAGCTGCTTGAGATAAAGATTGTCTTACATTAGTTTTAAGTAATTTTTGAATATAATCAGAATTTTGAGGCTTAGTTACAAATTGATATTCCTTATTGTTTTTTATTATTTTAAGTCCTCTGACTTCTTCTTCTTTATACAATTTCATTAATTCTTTCATTAACTTTTCTGTATAATCTACAGAGCATTCTATTATAGATGCTATAGTATTTACACTTAATGGATCCCCACTAACATAAAGCAATGATTCTATAATAGAATAATATACTTTTTTATGAGACACTTCTTCTATTTCTAATTGATTATTATCATATTTACTCACTATCCTCTATCCTTTCTATGTATATATCATAAAAATTTTTTTCTTGTATAACCTTCACTGTTTTCAACTTTATCAATTCAAGCAGCGCTAAAAAAGTAACAATAACCTCAGTTTTACTTTCATATTTACGAATAAGCTTCGTAAAATAAAGTTTTGACTGAGAGGATGTTAAACTCTTTAATTCTTCCATCTTATCTTCAATTTTAAAAGTTTCTATTTGAATCTTCTCTTGGAAATTTGAGCCTACATTCATTTTGTTTATGTAATTATTTATTAGCTCATTATATAAATTATACAAATCTAACATTGTTACATTCTTAAGTAGATCTAATGGATTTTCTTTTTTACTGCTTTTTTCTTCAATTATTTCTGGTTTTTTGCTAAATACCGCTCCTGTTTCCCTTTGTTTAGATGCTAAAAATTCAGAAGCTAATTTATATTTTTTATATTGAACTAACTTTTCAATAAGTTCCTTAGCTGCATCTTCTTCATTTTCACTTTCTTCAACTTTAGGCTTAGGTAATAAAAGCTTTGACTTAATTTCAATAAGTGTAGCAGCAATAACAATAAACTCTGAAGTTATTTCTAAATCCATTTCCTTCATATCATTTAAATATTGTAAATACTGATTTGTTATCTCCATTATTTTTACATCATAAATATCCATTTCATTCTTTTTAATTAAATGTAACAATAGATCAAAAGGACCTTCAAAGTTAGTTATTTTAATACTTAATGCCATAAAAATACTCCTTTTTTATATTAGACATCTTTAAAAAATAATTAATCATCATGTTAAATTTTACATATCATATTTCATTAGAAGAAAGCAATTATATTAGCTCTATTAGTAGAACCTACTTTCTCATTTGATAAAAAGTATTTCTTTCATTTTAACTTTAAATAATTATTTTATTACATTGCCTTAAGTTATATTTTATTATTCAGCGTGAACTACTATATTCTATGTATTATATTAATTAAGAAAATTTATTACAGAAATTAATTAAAATCATTTAATTATATAAATATAATAAGTTTAAAATTTGTTGTTTTTTAAGAATACAATTGAAAAATTCTCAGGCTCTGCTGAGAATTCACTGTAACAGTATATTGATTAGTATTATTAATCCTCAATTATATAAAAACACACTAATTTCTAAAATAATTTCTCTCTAGTATTATAGCATCTTTATAGCTAAAATTCATTATTAAAGTAAAAATCCTAGGTATAATACCTAGGATTTTACTCTAATATTTTATATATTTTAAATTGCTTTATCAAATAAATCAGAAATACTATTTTTAATATTTTTAAAGAATTCAGATTGTTTTACTTCTCTATCACTATATAACTCTACTTTTCCTAATAACTTATTCCCTATATAGACCTCACAATAACCTACAATGTCACCTTCTTTATAGTGCTTTCTTGTGGTATCTATAGTGGTTTTTTTCACTATTTCTTCTTCACTATTCTTCTCCATTGTTACTTTTAAATTGTCTTTAGCTTTGGCTATAAAGAAGTTATCTCCTTTTTTATTTAGAGCTACTCTTTCGATTTCTTCATCTTTTCTAACTGCATCTTTGCTTTCAAATTTGGCAAATCCATAGGTCATAAGTTTACTTGCATCCGCATTTCTTATTTTATAAGTTGGAGAACCCATAATAATTGCAAGCATTCTTACATTATTTCTTACAGATGTTGCAGAAATACAATATTTCGCTTCCTCTGTAAATCCTGTTTTTAGTCCATCGCAGCCTTCATAGAATCTTACTAATTTATTATGATTTACTAATTCTATCGGAGTTTTACGACCTTCACTTATCGTTTCCATATAAATTGAAGAATACTTTAATATGGTAGGATGCTTTAATAATTCCATAGACATAATAGCAATATCATTTGCCGTAGTTAAATGTCCATCAGCACTTAGTCCTGTGCAGTTTCTAAAAGTTGTATTTTTCATTCCTAATTCTTGTGCTCTTTTATTCATCATTTCAACAAAAGCTTCTTCTGTACCACCTATTTGCTCTGCCATCGCTACTGCAGCATCATTTCCGGAAGCAATAGCTATACCTTTTAATATCTCTTCAACGGTTCTAACTTCACCTTCATCAAGTATCATGCTACTTCCACCCATGGATTTTACCTTAGCACTACAAACAATTTTATCATCTAATTTAAGCTTACCAGAATCTATAGCTTCCATTGCTAATAACATAGTCATAATTTTAGTAACAGATGCTGGTGCAAATTTCTCATTAGGATTTTTTTCAAAAATCACCTTACCACTAGAAGGCTCAATTAATAATGCTGATTTAGCATCAACCTCTACAGAATTTGTAGCTGCTTCTTTATTTATTTTCTCCTCAGCTTTTACTGGAATAACTAAGAACTGGCTTAATAATGTAAAACTTAATAATAAGCTCAATAGAGTTTTTTTATTTTTTTTCATTGTTATCCTCCTTAAGTAAAAATTATCTAAACTTATTTTTACCTAAAATAAGAATATTATCACAGAATCCACTAAAATTTATATAATATAAAAAAATATTGTACAAAGTTAAGACATTTGATCAATATTTATAATATTTAAAATTGCTATCAATGAGTTAAATCTATTATTTATCTATATAATGTAAAAATTATCAATCTAATTATTATATGTATTTAATAAATATACTTTTCTTTGCTAAATTTCTAATATAACCTTAAATTACATTAGAAATTTTCACCCTTTATTTTATCTAAGCTTATTTTTATAAAAGTAAAGCTTTCTGCACAATACAGAAAGCTTTTTATCTATTTTATTACATCATATATTAATGGTATATTATCTTCATAATTTAGAGAGATAACATAATTACTAATCACTCCAGTTTTAGCTCTTTCTATATTACTTTCATCATTGGAATGAATATATGCTAAAACTTCATTTTCTTCAACTTTATCTCCTCTTTTTTTATTTAAAACAATTCCTACAGCTAAATCTATTATTGACTCTTTAGTTGCTCTACCTGCACCAAGTTCCATAGCAACTATTCCTAATCTTTCAGCATGTATTTTTTCAACAACTCCAGATTTAGGGCTTAAAACTGGTATTACATATTTTGCTTTAGGAAGTTTTGAAACGTCATCAATTACAGATTCATCTCCACCTTGAGCTTTAACAAATTCCTTAAATTTTTCTAAAGCTTTACCATTTTTTATTACTTCTTTAAGCATTTCTCTTGCTTCATTTTCATCTTTAGCTTTTTCTGCTAAAACTACCATATGGCTACCTAACATTAAACATAATTCTTCTAAATCTTTAGGACCATTGCCTTTAAGTGTATTTATAGCCTCTTCAACCTCTAATGCATTCCCTATTGCTAAACCCAGTGGTTGATCCATGTCTGATAATACTGCTATAGTATTTCTATTAACAGACCTTCCTATTTTAACCATCTCAGTTCCTAATTCACGAGCATTTTCTACTGTTTTCATAAAGGCACCTTCTCCAACCTTTACATCTAAAACAATACAATCTGCTCCAGAAGCTATTTTTTTGCTCATTATGCTAGATGCAATTAATGAAACATTGTCTACTGTAGCAGTAACGTCTCTTAGTGCATATAATTTCTTATCTGCTGGTGCTAAATCAGCAGTTTGACCACCTACAGCAATTTTAATGTTATTAACATTATTTATAAATTGTTCTTCACTCATAGCCACCGAAAAGTTTTTGAAAGTCTCGAGTTTATCTATTGTACCACCAGTATGTCCTAAACCTCTTCCTGACATTTTAGCTACTGGAATATCAAGTGCTGCAACCATAGGTGCAAGTATTAATGTAGTTGTATCTCCTACCCCACCAGTACTATGTTTATCAACCTTAATTCCTCTTATAGGACTTAAATCTATAATATCTCCTGAATTAACCATAGCCATAGTTAAATCAGCAGTCTCCCTTGCATTCATTTTTTGAAAATATATTGCCATAAGCATAGCTGACATTTGATAATCTGGTATTGCTCCCTTAGTATAGTTTTCTACTATAAAATTTATTTCTTCTGTACTTAATTCTTCATTATTTCTCTTTTTTAATATTAAATCGTACATTCTCATAGTATATTATTTCTATCGTGCACAATAAAATTTTATGCCAATAAAAATATTCCACCTCCTTAAGTTACATATTCTTTACTATTTCCTTTACTAAGGATATAAATTTAGTCATCGCTCTATTTGCTGTTTCCATTACCTTTGAATGATCTAATGGTTCCAAATCATCTGCTATTGCCATATCAGTAATGCAAGATATTCCTAAAACTTTCATAGACATATGATTAGCCACAATAACCTCTGGTACTGTTGACATTCCTACTGCATCTCCGCCTATTTTTCTTAACATTCTAAGCTCATATGGTGTCTCATAAGTAGGACCTGTTACTGGGCAATATATTCCTTCTTGCAATTTTATATTTAATGTACTTGCTGCTTTTTTAGCAATACTTCTTAATTCTTTATCATAAGCATTAGACATGTCTGGGAATCTTGGTCCTAATTCTTTATAGTTTTTACCTATCAATGGATTGTCACCCATCATATTAATATGATCATTAATGAGCATTAAGTCACCAGCCTCAAATTCTGGATTCATACCTCCTGCAGCGTTAGTAATAATTATCTTATCAATTCCTAAAGATTTTATTACTCTCACTGGGAAAGTCACAATTTCCATAGAATATCCTTCATAATAATGAAATCTGCCATTCATTGCAAGAATACGTTTTCCCATTAACTCTCCAATTATCATTTCCCCTGCATGTCCTTTTACAGTAGACTCAGGAAATCCTGGAATATCTTTATATTTAATTATAGTAGTATTCTTTATGTCCTTTACTATTCCACCTAGGCCACTTCCAAGTACTATAGCTAGGTCAATTTTCCTATTTTCTTTATTTAGAATATATTCTCTAGCACTATTAATTTTTTCTAATAATTCCATATTTCCCTCCAAAGTTTTTTAGTTAAGCATTTCCTTTAATATTTAAAAGGAAATACTTAACTAATAATAAATTACATTCTTGCTATTATTTCTTTTACCAATTTAACAAATTGAGACTTTACTTTAGCGGAAGTTTCTATTACTTCATTATGATTTAGCGGCTGATCTAATATTCCTGCTGCCATATTTGTTATACATGAGATTCCTAAAGTTTTTATCCCGCAATGTCTAGCTGCAATAACTTCCGGAACTGTTGACATTCCTACTGCATCTGCACCTAAAATTCTAGCCATCCTCACTTCTGCTGGTGTTTCATAAGTTGGGCCTGAGAACATCATGTATACACCTTCTTGTAATTTTAAGTTTAGATTACTACTAACTTCATGTGCTAGCTTAATATAATCTTTTGAATATGCTTCGGACATATCTGGAAATCTTGGTCCAATCTTATCATCATTTTTTCCGATTAATGGACTATTTCCACAGAAATTAATATGATCATTAATAAGCATTAAATCTCCTGGTACAAATGAAGTATTTACTCCACCAGCAGCATTTGTAACTATTAATGATTTAACTCCTAAATTTTTCATTATGTATATAGGTAGTGCTAAAGTGCTTATATCATATCCTTCATAATAATGGAATCTACCTTGCATCATTATAACATTTTTACCATTAAGCTTTCCAACCACAAATTGCCCTGCATGGCCTTGTACTGTAGATACTGGTAAATTAGGTACTTCAGAATACTTTATTACAGTTCTTTCTTCTACTGTATCTGCCATATCACCAAGTCCTGAACCTAATATTACTCCAATTTCAGGCTGAAAATTTAATTTACTTTTAATATACTCCACACTTTCCATAACTATTTTAATATCCATATTACTTCCTCCTAATTCGTTAATAAGTCTTTAAAGCTTTCACCTTTAAGCTCATTTTCTATATCTAATAAATCAAGTACAGTTTTTCCTATATCGCAAAAACTTTTTCTTGTACCTAAATTTATATTTTGCTTTATTTTTTTTCCATAAACTAATACTGGTATATATTCTCTTGAATGATCTGTACCCTCAGTGGTAGGATCACATCCATGGTCAGCTGTTATTATAAGCACATCATCTTCACCTAAGTTTGCTAATATTTCTGTTAATCTATTATCAAATTCTATTAATGCCTTAGCATAGCCTTCTACATCATTTCTATGACCGTATTTCATATCAAAATCAACTAGATTTGTAAATATTAATCCACATTCCTCAGTTTTCATATAATCTATAGTTTTATCTACACCATCCATATTATCTTTTATATGAACTGAATGTGTAACACCTCTTTTATTAAATATATCCTCTATTTTACCTACAGCCATTACACTTTTATTATTTTCTTTAATGTAGTCTAGTATAGTTTTATCAAATGGGTCTAATGCATAATCGTGTCTATTAGAAGTTCTTTTAAATTCACCTTTTTTATTTCCTAAAAATGGTCTTGCTATAACTCTTCCTACCATTTTATCATCTACAAGCATTTCTCTTGCAATTTTACACATATTATAAAGCTCTTGTAATGGAATTATTTCTTCATGTGCTGCAATTTGGAACACACTATCTGCTGAAGTATAAACTATAGGGTATCCTGTTTTAATATGTTCTTCTCCAAGTTCTTCAATAATCGCTGTACCTGAAGCAACTTTATTTCCTAACACTTTTCTCCCAATTCTACTTTCAAATTCTTCTATAATCTCTTTAGGAAAACCTTTAGGGTAAGTTTTCAATGGTTTTTCTAGTACAACACCACTTAATTCCCAATGTCCTGTAATTGTATCTTTACCTTTAGAAAGTTCCATACATCTGCCGTAAACACCTTCTATATTATTACAAGCTTTAATATTTTTTATTTCATCTATATGCCCTAATCCTAATTTTTCCATGTTAGGCAATGAAAATTCATTTATAGATTTGGCTATATTACCTAATGTATTACTTCCTTTATCGCCATATTCATTTGCATCTGGAAGTTCTCCTATACCAACACTATCCAGTACTATAAGTACAACTTTTTTTGTCATCTAATCCTAACTCCTTTCAGTTTATCAATATTACTATGCTCTAGGATGAGATTTTCTATAAATCTCCTCAATCTTATTTTTTCTAGAAATAAATGAGTAAATTTGGGTAGCACTCATATTATTATGACCTAATAATTCCTGAACAGATTTAATATCTGCGCCATTTTGTAATAAGTGAACTGCAAAGGAATGCCTCAAAGTATAAGAATTCATGTATTTATTTATATTTGCTTCTTTAGAGTAATATTTAATTATTTTCCAAAAACCTTGTCTACTCATCTTATTACCTTTAATATTTAAAAATAATAAATCAAAGTTATATTTATTAAACTGATCACGTACTTCCAAATATTGGCTAAGATATTTACATGCAGTTCTGCCTAAAGGAATTATTCGTTCATCTTCATCTTTGCTCCTAATTTTAATATAAAGAAGCTTTAAATTTATATCATAGATTGTTAACCCCAATAATTCACTTACTTTTATCCCAGTAGCATACATAACTTCTAACATAGCTTTATCTCTTATACCTTTAGCCGTAGATAAATCTGGCTGTAATAAAAACTTATCTACTTCTTCTACTGTTAAAATTTTAGGTATTTCTTTTTTATTTTTAGGAAGCTCATAAGCTAAAGTTGGATCTTCATCTACTATTTTATTTATAAGTAGGTATTTATAAAAATTTCTTATTGAAATAATATTACGAATAACTGAAGTATTAGCTTTACCTTCCTTTTGTAACTTTTGTGCATAAAGAATGATTACATCAGTAGTTATAGTATTTAACTCTTCATCTCTACTCTTCAAAAAATCAATGAAATTGGTTAAATCTCTTTTATATGCATCAATTGTATTGTAAGATAAATTTTTAAACTGTAAATGCTCAATATATTTTCTTAATAATTCATTCATATAAAACTCCATAAAATCTAAAAATTTATAAAAAGTTTAAAGATATGAATGTAATTATACTAACAGCTCACGTTGTTTATCAACAGATTTACAAACTAAAATACTATTTTCGTATATTGTTGATCCCTTAGTTATCAAATGAAATATATAATCTAATATATTTGGTAATATTATCCCCATAAAAATTATGATGATTAAAGTTCTAAGGTATAATATCAGAAAATCCCTTAATTCTTTATTCATAAAATGATACCCCTATATTTATAACATTAACTTAATTAGAAAAGGACTTATAAAGGTTTCAAAAAGTATACCTACGAAGGTAACTAATCCACAGCATAAAAGAGTAGCTGAATAATTTAAAGTATTTAATTTTAGATTTATATTTTTATAGTAAACTTTGTTCTTAATTTTAGAAAAAGAATATTTAATTCCTAAAACTGATGCGAAGATAATACATGGAACATAAATAAAATTTTGCGGAAGAACTCCTAAAAAGGATAATAAAGCTCCTTTATTACTTAATTTTGATATAAAAAAGCTAAAAGTAAAACCTATTGTAAATCCTTTAAAAATATTTAATATTAATATTATTGGTATACCTATAGCTGTTAATCCTAAACCCCAATAGGCAAAGATGATAAATATATTATTTTTCACACCTTGAATGAATATTGATTTATAGCTTGTACTTTTTATTGAATAACTATCAGATATTACCGTTATATAATTTACAATTGAATCTTTTTCTACAGCTGTTAGCTTTTTAACTCCACATATACCTAAAACAATACCTATACAAAGGCAAAGTATTGCAATAAAATATAAGATTAAATCTTCATCTAATTGCCTATTAAATCCTTCTGATAAAGTTCTTAAAGACATTCTAACTCCTCCTTAACTACATAAAGTTAATTAATATTTATGTAGTAAGATAAAGTTATATGCCATTAAAATAATTATAAGAAGCTCAATGCAGCGATAGTCTTACCGTCAATTATTTCTCCATTCTTAATCATTTCTTTTATTTCTTCTATTCTATATTCATGCAAATTTATAAACTCATCTTCATCTCCACCTATATTTCCTTCATATAGATTTATTGCTTTAAATATGTGAATATACTCATCACTAAAGCCCGGAGTAGTTGCTATTTTCCCTAAATATTTTAGTTCTTTTGACTTATATCCTGTTTCTTCTTCTAATTCTCTAATAGCACATGATTCTGGATTTTCTTCAACTTCTAATTTTCCTGCTGGTATTTCTAATATTGACATATTTAATGGTTTTCTAAATTGCTCTACTAATATTAAAGTATGTTTATCTTTAAAAGCTAATATAGCCACTGCGCCTGGATGCTCTATAATTTCTCTTTTACTAATCTTACCATTAGGAAGTTCTACATCTTCTATTTTTAAATTTAAGATTTTTCCTTTATATATATATTCTTTATTAATGGTTTTCTCGTAAAGCTTCATAAAATACCTCCTAAAAAATTCAAACCTATGTAATACTTAATGATATACATAGGCTAATAAATAAATTTATTTTTAATTCAAACTTACTGCATTTAAATTACTGAATATCTCCTTAAAGTCTGCCTATTAATCAGCCTAAAAATTCCAGTTTATTGACTTTATTATATAATACTTTATCCAGAAAAATCAATGACAAATAAAAAATATCTAAATTAAATTAGATATTTTTTAAAATAAGATTTAAAATAAAAAACAAAACAATTATTTATCTTAATTAGATAGTTTATTGTTAATCTCATTACTTACTTTAGTCATTTCTTTTGTATTTTTAATCATGTTCATTAATAAGTATAGATTCCATTATAAACATTATCTCTAATAGATATTTCAAACTCTTTATATAATTCATTTTTTTCATTTAAAAGTTCGAGAAACTCATCATAGTCTTCTTGCAATTCTCTTGATGGTTTTAAATTTTCATATTTCTTTATAATTTTTTCTTCTTCTCTTATTAAATTAGCTAACTCATCGGCAATTTCTTTTATTATAAGAAGAAGTTAAACTAGAGATTTTTTCAAAATAATCAATGACATTTGAGCTCTAGTTTATTATTTTCTATATTAAGATTCTCATATTGTTCTTTAAATTCTTTTAAATTACAACAGAAAGTTACCCCCCGCGCGCACCCCCCCCCCCCCCCCCCCCCCCCCTTGTATGCACACACTGTTGTATATTATACATAAAAATAATATAGATGTTAATAATAACCATATGTTTACCTTTGCGAGAATTTCTTTCATTAAAAACTGTTTTAATATACATAAAATTCCTCCTGCTAATCACTGTTAGTTAGAATTATTGTATAATTGCAATATTCTATAAAAGTAGATTTATTCCTCTTAATTTTTATGATATAAGACAATGTTTTATTTCTACATATTTTAAAATTCCCATAAAATACTTATACTTGTTGAATTAACTTTATATTCTTATATCTAAGGTAGTTTTTCTTTTCTTTTAATAATCAATTCTTTTATATAATTTTAAAAAACCTTTTTAGAACATCTTCTAAGTATGAATTACACTCTATTAATCTAGGCAAAAAAAGAAAACCTCTTATTGGTTCAAATCTCTATATGAATCAATAAGAGGTTTCGTAAAATATCCCATTTTAATCAACTTAATAAAACATATCAGTTGATGTATAGCTATAACATTTTTATCTATGCAATTTTTCTAATTTTAGTAATGTCGACCTATTATATTCTATTATCCCACCCTATTTTTTAATCTTAACTTATCTGCAACCATTGCAATAAATTCAGAATTTGTAGGTTTACCTTTATCATTATGAATAGTATACCCAAATAATTTATTTATGGTATCTACTTGGCCTCTGCTCCAAGCTACTTCTATTGCGTGTCTTATTGCCCTTTCAACTCTGCTAGCAGTAGTATTATATTTCTTAGCTATAGTTGGATATAATTCCTTAGTAACTGCAGATAAAAATTCAATATCATTTACAACTAATGTAATAGCCTCTCTTAGATACATATATCCTTTAATATGAGCAGGAACACCTATTTCATGAATTATATTCGTAATTTCCGCCTCTAAATTCATAGGTTCATTTTGTGTAGCTTTTACTTCTGGTGTATCTACTACTATTGGTTTTTTAGTATCGTCACTAGTTATTGTATTATTAAACATTTGTCTAATTCTCTTTGTAAATACATCCATATCGAATGGTTTCACTACATAATAGTCTGCTCCCAATGTTATTGCTCTTTGAGTGATTTTATCTTGTCCTACTGCAGATAGAACAATTATTCTTGGCATAGGGTCTAAATTCATGCTATTTAATTTTTCAAGTACTCCAAGTCCATCTAAATGCGGCATAATTATATCTAAAACAACTAATTCAGGTTTCTTTTCCTGTATTAATTTTAAAGCTTCTATACCATCCTTTGCAATCGCAACAACATTTATATCTCTTTGACTCAATAAATAATCATTAAGAATATTACAAAATTCCTTATTATCATCTGCTATAAGTACACTGATACTAGTTTGTTCCATATTATTATACTCCCCTTTTTCTATAAATTGCCATATACTAACAATTTATAATTTCGACAAAACTAAAACAATTCCTTCTTAAAAAATCATAAAAAAATAAAAATGTGAATAATTGCTAAAAATAATAAAATGTATAAAATAATACTACTCTTATACATTTTATTATTTTTTATACATAAAATCTACCTATTTTGTTAAAATCCCCGCATCATTTAACATCCAATCTATATAAATTCCATATCCAGTATCTGGTTTATTAATTAAAACATGAGTAACAGCACCGATTATTTTTCCATTTTGTATTATAGGACTTCCGCTCATACCCTGTACTATACCACCTGTTTTTTCTAAGAACTCTTTATCTGTTATTCTTATAATCATACTTTTCGACCCTGGTTCCTTTTGAGGTAAAAGTTTTTCAATTTCTATATTATAAAACTTTGGTTCACTTCCCTCTACTGTAGTTAGTATTTGAGCTTTACCTATTTTTATCTCGTCTCTAGATGCTACAGGTAATGGAGTAGAATAACTGTTGTTTATTAGACCAATATTTCCTTCTCCAAACACTCCACATTCAGTATTATTAGTGATATTTCCAAGACACTTTTCTTCATCAACGAATATTCCTCTAAGTTCTCCTGGATTTCCTTTTGTTCCTTTTCTTACTGATACGATATTAGAAGAAACTACTTCTCCGTTTGATATATTCATTATATTACCTGTATCAACATCCGTTATTGGATGTCCTAGTGCTCCAAATTTTCCTGTATTATTATCATAAAAAGTTAACGTCCCAACACCGGCAGTTGAATCTCTTACCCAAAGTCCAATCTTATATTTGCCATCATTTGCACTTAAAACAGGTTTCACTGTTATATCTAAAGTTTCATCTTTTCTAGAAACTGTAATAGTAATATCATCACCATTACATCTGTTTACATAAGTAGATACATCTTCGGAACTCTTTATATCTACTCCATTTATTTTTATTATACTATCTCCAATTTGTATTCCTGCTTTTGTTGCAGGACTAACAATTCCATCTTTTGTTTCAATGTCAGACAGAGCAATTATTAAAGCACCTTTAGTATTAAGTTTTATTCCTACAGGCTGACCTCCCGGATATAGTTTTATTTCGGAAGTTTTAGCATATGTGCTTTGAGTTAATAATATATCGTTATTACTAAAATCGTTAATGTTGCTACTTTGTATATTATTTAGATCATGATCTTTAGTATAGGATGCTTCTATATGCCTATTTTCTTCTTTTAATGGATTATGAATAATATATTCATTAAAAGAACTATAATTGCTTATAGTTAGTGATAAGAAAATTGATATAAAAAAGCACCATAAACCATTATATCTCTTCATAATGCTATACCTCCTTTTCAAGTCTGTACTCTTAAATTGCCCTGTTTTAATACTTATTATGTTGAGAGGATATTTCTTTAAAAGTTAAAATTGATATGATATTACTATTATTTAGAAAGGTTAATAAAAAGATCTTTAATAAATACTTATCTTTCGATTACTATGAAAAGGTAGGAAATTATATATTAAAAAATTTTAAACTTAATTTAATATCTTATTAATTGTATATTATTAATTTAAAATTCTATATATGTTAAAAAGTTTAATAATTACTGATATTTTAAACTAATAATTAAAAATTATTTTTTTAACATAACTACCATTATTTATTATTTTTTTAATTTTATTAATTTATTTATTCTGTTAATTATAAAAAAACTATGAATTAATTAAAATTAATTCATAGTTTTATTTTGTCATTTCTTTTTTATATTATGTATATTATATTATATTTCGCTTTAAAATATTTGCCATTTCAATCATTTCTTCTGAGTTATCCAAAGTTAATTTAGTAACTTCACTACCACCTATCATTCTTGCAATTTCATATTTTTTTTCTTCTCTATTCATTTTTGTAACATTAGTATAAGTAGTATTTTCTAATGATTCTTTTGTAATTAAATAATTATAATCTGCCATGCTAGCAATTTGAGGTAAATGAGTTACACAAAAAACCTGATGATTCTTCGAAATTAAGTACATTTTCTCGCCAACTCTTTGAGCTATTCTTCCACTTATTCCTGTATCTATTTCATCGAATATTACTGTAGGAATTTCATCCTTATCTACAAATACAGTTTTAAGTGCCAGCATAATTCTAGATAGCTCTCCACCAGATACAATATCCTCTAAAGGTTGAAGTGGTTGACCTGGGTTCGTGGAAATATTAAACTGCACCTTATCACTTCCGTTACTTGATAATTCTGTAGTATGTATTATTTCTATTTTAAATGTACTCTTATCAAGTCCTATGTAATCAAGTTCTTTTTTTATATTTTTTTCTAATTGTTCACTAATTTCAACTCTCATATTATAAATGTTTAGAGCTTGTTTTTGCATTATATCTACTAATTGCACTTTTTCTTTTTCTAGCTTTTCAATAATTTCTCCACTATTAAGTAATTCATCAAGTTTTTTTTCTAAATCAGATTTGTAACTTAATACATCAGCAATAGTTTCTCCATATTTCTTCTTACAAACTCCTAATTGATACATTCTGGAATTTACAAATTCTAATTCTTTCTCATCATAATAAATATTATCTTTTAAAGTTCTAATTTCATCTGTATTTTGCTCTATCAAATAATAACATTCCTCTAGAGCATTAGATATATTTTTAATCTCGCTCTTATGGTTTTCTATAGTTCTTAGTTCCCTAATAACATAAGATAATCCATCAATTACAGAAAATCCTTCTTCTAGATTATTTTTTAATAAATTATAAGAGGATAATAAACTTTTTCTATTTTTTCAGCATTAGATAAAAGTGAAAATCTTTCTTCTAATTCCTCATCTTCTCCTAATTTAGGATTTATATTATTTATTTCATCAATTTGAAACTTAATAAAATCCATATTTTTCCCTCTGATTATTATTACCTCTTAAATCAGAAATTTTTTTCTCAATTGAGGATAACTTATCATAGTTTTCTTTATAATCATTTAGCAAATGTTCTATTTTATCACTACCAAAGGCATCTACATAATTTATATGATTACTATTATCTAATAAATTTTGATTTTCATGTTGACCATGAATATCTAGTAACACTTCGCTAATTAATTTTATTTTTGATAATATTAAAGTTTTATTATTTATCTTTGCAATAGATTTACCTGTATTAAAACTTTCTCTAGTTAAAACTATTACATCATCATAATCTATATCTAGTATATCTAGAATATTTTTAGTTTTTTCATTATCAATAGCAAAAATTGCTTCTACTATAGTCTTTTCTTCACCAGCTCTAATTAAATTTTTATTAAACTTTCCACCTAAAACATAATTAATTGCATCTATTAATATAGATTTTCCTGCTCCAGTTTCTCCAGATAAAACATTAAAACCTTCTTCAAAATCTATAGATAATTCTTCAATTAATGCAAAGTTCTTAATATTTAATTGTAAAAGCATCCTTTAATCATCCTATCTATGAATCAAATTTTTAATTAATGATACTATCTCTTCTGCTTTTTCATCGCTTCTAGTAATAACTAAAACAGTATTATCTCCAGCTATAGTACCTGCTACTCCATCTAGTTCAAAAGAGTCCAGTGCTTCTGCGGCTAAAGAAGCTGAAGCGGATATAGTTTTAACTACTAAAAACTTATCAATTTTTTCTACAGTTAAAGCAGTCTTTGATAACATATTTGCCATAGCATTTGGATTATAATTTTTTGCTTTAGTTGGTGCTGAATACTTGTATTTTCCATTATGAGATAAAATTTTTATAAGATTTAACTCCTTAATATCTCTTGAAACTGTTGCTTGGGTTACATTAATCCCTTCATTCCTTAGTTCTTCCGCTAATTCTTCCTGAGTTTCAACATCTTTAGATTTAATAATCTCATAAATCTTTTCATGACGTAAACTTTTCACGAATCATCACCTTCACACTCTATTGACCTAGAAATTATTTTTTTTCTTAATACCTTAAAATAATTATAGTCATTAAATTTTATTAATTTACATTTTCTTGGTAACACTTCTACAAATACTTCTTCATCATGATTAAGTTCAACCACATTTTGACCATCAATATTTAAATAGGCATCTTCAGAATAAGATTTTATTTTAATATTTATCTTGTTCTTAGAATGTAATACTATTGTTTTAATTCCTACTGAAATTGGACAAATTGGTGTTATTGATACAATATCCAGAGTTGGATAAATTATAGGACCTCCTGCTGATAATGAATATGCTGTAGATCCTGTTGGAGTGCTAATAATTAATCCATCTGCTTTATAATTTATATAAAAGGTGTTATCTATATATATATAATAACTAATGGCTCTGGATAAAGTTCCTTTTGATACAACAATATCATTTAAAGCTGTATAATAATATTCACTATTGCTTTTGGGAAGTGAACATTTTATCATCATCCTATCATCAATATGAAATTCTTTATTAAGTATCCTTTTAATTGCCTCTTCAAAGCCGGACAATTCTATACTAGATAAAAAACCCAAATGACCTATATTTACCGCCAGTATAGGAGTCTCAAATTTCTCCACCGCTCTTGCAGCTCTTAAAATAGTTCCATCCCCACCTAAGGCTATCAATAAGTCTAAATCCCTATTTTTTTCTTCTTCTAAATGAAGAGCATCATAGAATTTGTATATTTCACAATTTATAAAGTATTTTCTTACTATTAATTCAACATACTTTATTGTTTTACCTTCTTTATCTTTTGTCGAATTAATATTTATACCTATTTTTTTCATATCTCCTCCATGGATAATGCAAAATGAGATGAATTTACAACCTTAGAAATAAGATCATAACTAAATTCTTCCTTGTTATTATGATTTTTAGTAAATTCTATTAAATATTCAATATTACCATTAGGTCCCTTAATAGGAGAATAATCTAAATTTATTATTTTAAGACCTATTTCTTTAAGAAACTCTATGATTTTAATTATGACATCTCTATGAATATCTGGTTTTTTAACAACACCTTTTTTATTTACTTTTCCTATTCCAACTTCAAATTGCGGCTTAATAAGAGCAACGCATATTCCATCATCTTTTAATAAATTTACCACAGATGGAATTACCTTTTTTAAAGATATGAAAGAAACATCTATTGATGCAAAATCGCAATATTCTCCAATGTCTTCAAGACTTAGATATCTAACATTAGTATTTTCCATAGAAACTACCTTAGGATTTCTCCTAAGGTCTTCCACCAATTGATTAGTACCAACATCGATAGCGTAAATTTTTTTAGCTTTATGCTTAAGCATACAGTCAGTAAACCCGCCAGTAGATGCTCCAATATCTAAACAAATTTTTTCCTCTAAATCAATTGAAAAAAATTTTAAAGCTTTTTCAAGTTTTAACCCTCCTCTACTAACATAGGGCATAACTTCACCTTTAAACTCTATTAGTACGTTTTCATCAAATTTCTTGCCGCATTTTATTTCCTTTATATTATTAACATAAATTTTGCCGTCAATTATGTACTCTCTAGCTTTTTCTCTAGAATTAGCAATTTTTTTATTATAAACTAAAACATCTAATCTTATCTTATTGTTACACATATAAACTCCTTTATAGAAGATTTATAATACTATTATAAATACCTTCAGCATCTAAATTATAGATTTTATATAAGGTATCTACTGAACCGTGAGTTATAAATTTATCATTAAATCCTAAATTTATAACCTTAGTATTTTTTGAAATACTATTTACATATTGAAGAACATTACTACCTAATCCACCAGATATTACGTTGTCTTCAATAGTTACAATACTATATCCACTTTCTATAAGTTCCTTTATTAAATTCTTATCTAAAGGTTTGATAAAACAAGCATTTACTATTGTACTTTCAATATTATTTTGTAGAAGCTTTTCTCTAACTAAAACAGCATTTTGAACCATTTTCCCAGTAGCTACTAATGCTATTTTTCCCTTCATTTCTTGAAGTACTTCCCATTTACCCTTTATAAGCTTCTTTATAGGAGATAGATGTACATTCTCATTATCTCCACCACGAGGATATCTTATAGCTATGGGATAATTTTCACCTAGCGCAAAGTTAAGCATAGTTTTAAGTTCATCTACACACTTAGGACTCATTATTGTCATATTAGGTATATGTGATAAATAAGACAAGTCAAATATTCCTTGGTGAGTTTCTCCATCTTGTCCTACTATCCCAGCTCTATCAATAGCAAAAACTACTGGTAAATTTTGCAACGCCACATCATGAAGAACCTGATCATAAGCTCTTTGAAGAAAAGTTGAATAAACTGCAAATACTGGTCTTAATCCTGCTGATGCCATACCAGCAGCCATAGTTACCGCATGTTGTTCTGCAATTCCAACATCAAAAAATCTTTTAGGAAATTCTTTCGCAAAATTTCCTAGTCCAGTTCCTTCAGGCATAGCAGCAGTAATTGCCACTACTTCTTTTTTAAGTTTAGCTATATTTATAAGTTCCTCTCCAAAAACAGATGAATAGCTTTTACATTTGCTGGAACTTATTTTACCATTATTGCAATCAAAAGGTCCTACACCATGAAATTTATGCGGAGACTTTTCAGCAAAAGGATATCCTTTTCCTTTAGTGGTTATTGCATGTATTACAACTGGGCCATTTATATTTTTAGCCATTTTTAATACTTTGCTTACCTCTTTTATATTATGTCCATCAATAGGTCCAATATATTTAATACCCATATCTTCAAAAAACATTCCCGGTACTAAAATTTGTTTTAAACCATCTTTAATTTTATGTATAGAATTTACCATTCCCTTTCCAACAGTAGGTATCTTTTCTAATGTAGATGTAACATCATTTTTCATTTTATTATAAAAGGAATCCATTCTTATTTGACTTAAATAAGTTGATACTCCCCCTACATTTTTAGATATAGACATTTGGTTATCATTTAATATTATAATAAGCTTAGTTTTTTTATCACCTACGTCATTTAATGCTTCTAAGGCCATACCTCCAGTTAAAGCACCATCACCAATAACCGCAATAATGTCATTATTTTCTCCTCTTAAATCCCTTGCTCGTGCCATTCCTATGGCTGCAGATAGTGAAGTACTGCTATGACCTGTTTCAAAAAAGTCATATTTACTTTCTTCTCTTTTAGGAAAACCACTTATTCCTCCATAATTCCTTAAACCATCAAATTCATCTTTTCTTCCTGTCAAAATTTTATGAACATAGGATTGATGTCCTACATCCCATATAACTTTATCTTTATCAAAATTAAAAACATTAAACAAACTAATAGTTAGCTCAACTACACCTAAATTAGAAGCTAAGTGGCCTCCGGTTTTTGAAACTTTTTCTATTAAAAATTGGCGTATTTCTTGAGCAAACTCATTTAGTTCCTGTATATTCATCTCTCTTATACTGCTAAAATCACTATAACTATGTAAGTATTTTGTCATTTTTTTATCCTCTTTTTACAAAATGTAATATTTTTGCAACCGTAAAAATTATATCATTGCTTTTTGCAATAGCAAATTTCTTCCCCATAGCTTTTCCCCCTACGGTCATAGAAGCAATTATAGCGCTAACTATAGCCGCTATAAATACATAATTTAAGGTTGGGTATAAATGTTTGACTTTTTCCACTATAACTACGCCTACAGATCCACTTATTATACCACATATATCGCCTACAACATCGTTGCAAAAATTAGAAACCTTGCTAGCATTTCTCATTAATTTTACAGCTATATTGGCTCCCCCTATTTTTTGAGATGCCATTGAATGAAATGGCACTTCATTACCAGCAGTCACAGCGGTACCAATTATATCAAAGATAACTCCTAATAAAACAATAAAAAGTAATATTCCTATAGCTATTGGTACATTTACCTGTGACAGTGTAGCTTCAGATAAGAGTGAAACTGAACCACTTATAATCATCGTGGATATAATAATTACAAAAATCCAACGATTTTCTTTCTTTTTACCTTCTTTTTTTGAATTTTTATTTCTTTTTTTATATCTATCTTTACTCAATATAATCCTCCAAAAAATCAAAAAGTGGTAACATATTAAGTAAATTTTGCGGCTTAGGTCCAGCAGGATTTCCCATAGAGCAACTAAAATGTCGCCATTTCAGTAGTTTCCTTTTAATGCTCTATCTATAGTGTTACCAAATCTATAGGGCTAGATTACCACTTAGTCCACACTACAATCCCTAATATGTTTTACAAAATAAACAGTCTAGGAGATTTCCTCAACAGTTAGGTATTTTTTTATCCTCTTTTGCAGCATAGGTTTTAGTGAGCAATAACCTCAATGCTTTGGCCTAAGCATATTGGTTTGTTCTCACCTCTACCCACCCCACTCAAGGCAAGCTACTCTGCACATAGCTAAGTTTACCACAATGCAGGTTTAATCCATTGCCGTACTTTAGATATTTCTTCCAAAGCACATACAATGGTCTCCACGGATGTAGGGTCAATGTCGCATGCCTTTGCGATTGCCCCACAACCTTACTCCCAGCACCAACCCACAACTGGGCGTTATAAGCCAGCACAAGGAACTTCATCGATATGCTCTTTAACGGATTTTTAGCCCCGTCCTCAAAAATACTTACCTGACTAGAATACTGCACCACCTTTTGAAACACATTATACCACATGAAATAAAAATGTCAAAATCGTAAATTTCACTTAAAAATCTCTTTTAAATTAATATTGGCGCTCTAATAAAAACATGGTTAATTCACTCAATAAAGATGTGTTTTTATTAAGTTTATTTAATAATTCAAAGCATTCTTTAGTAATTTCTTCACATAAACTTATACACTTTTCTAACCCATACATTGTAACAAAAGTTGTCTTCTCATTGTTCTTATCACTTAAACTTTTTCCTATAAAATTTTCATCTCCAGTAGCATCTAATATATCATCTTTTATTTGAAAAGCTAATCCTAATTTATCTCCATACTCCCCTAAAATGCGAATTTCTTCTTCTGTTGCTTCTCCTAAAGTTGCACCACTTATAATTGAAGCTTTTATAAGTTGTCCCGTTTTATTTTTATGCATTTTAAGCATTGTTTCTTCTGATATTTTTTTATTTTCACTTTCTATATCTATAATTTGTCCTAATATCATTCCTTCTGCTCCTGAAGCATTAGCTATAATATTAGAAGCTTTTATTTTTCTTTCTTCACACCTTAAGCATTCATTAAACATTATTATCATAGCTTCATTTAGTAGACCATCACCAGCTAAAATAGCTCTAGCTTCTCCAAACTTAATATGGTTTGTTGCCATTCCTCTTCTTAATTCATCATTGTCCATAGAAGGTAAGTCATCATGTATTAAAGAATATGTATGAATCATCTCCATAGCTGCTGCAAAAGGTAATGCTTCCATATAATTTTCTTTATATAATCCATAAACTAAAAGTAAAAGTATAGGTCTGATTCTTTTTCCACCTATATTTAAACTATAAATCATTGGTTCAAAATATCCTTTATTTTCTGATGGCTTATTTTCAAAATATTCATTTATCCATGTTTCTATTAAATTTTTATAATCTTTTATAAACATTTCCATTTCCTTTCCATTATATACAACTAATAATAGAAAATTTAGTACTTATCAATTGTACATATTTCTTTTTTAGAATTTGCTATAAATAAAAGGTAATATTATTTAATAATTAGAATTAATCAACTTCTTCAAAATTAAAATCCTTTTCTTCATCATTTGATAATAACTTAATCTTGCCTTCATACTCATTTAACATTTTGTAAAGTTCATTACAAAGTTTAATTCCTGCTTCATATTGTTTCATAGAATCTTCTAAAGTTAGCTCACTACTCTCCATGTCAGAGATTATTTCTGTCAATTTCATTAATTTATCTTCATAACTTTCTTTTTTTCTTGCCATTAAACATTCTCCTTATATTGAACTTTAAACTCCCCACTACCATCTTTCAATAAAATTTTGATTTGGTCTTTTGCTTTTAAGGATTTAATTGAAGTTATTAAATTATTATTTTCATCTTCAACTAATGCATAGCCCTTATTTAGTACATTTAATGGATTATGAGCACTCAGCAATTCATAACTTTTAGAAATTTTTAATAGTTGCTTTTCCAATATATTCTCAATTTTATTATCTAATAAATTTTTAAATTTATCTATAGTTTGATACTGATTAATAATATAATTTTCTGGACTATTTAATTGAAGAGTCTTTATATATAAATTTAATTTATTTTTTTCTTCCTTAATTTTTTTATCTATATTTATATTAATTAATACTTTATACCCCATTAATCTCTCTTCTAAATCCTTCAAAACTGGAACTGTAAATTCTGCTGCTTGTGACGGGGTTGCAGCTCTCTTATCACTAACAAAATCACTTATAGTATAATCCGTTTCATGACCTACACCTGTAACTATAGGCTTTGTAGAAGCTGAAATAGCTCTTGCTACTATTTCTTCATTAAAAGGCCATAGTTCTTCAATAGATCCTCCTCCTCTAGCTAAAATTATTACATCTACATCTTCCATTTTATTTAAACACTCTATAGCTCTTACTATGTCTTCACTAGCATTAGCCCCTTGGACTAAGGAAGGATATATGAGTAAATTAACTTTAGGATTTCTTCTAGTTGATACATTTATAATATCCCTAATAGCTGCTCCTGTAGGTGAGGTTATAACTCCTACAGTTCTAGGGAAAACAGGTAATTCTTTTTTTCTAGAAGAGTCAAAAATTCCTTCTATTTCTAATTTCTTTTTTAACTTTTCAAAGGCTATATAGAGTTCGCCTTGTCCATCTACATCCATACTATTACAATATAGCTGATACACACCTTCTTTTTCATACACAGATATTCTTCCACTAACAACAACATTCATACCATTTTCTGGTATGAATGTTAATGAGTTTGCATTACTTTTAAACATAACGCAGTTTATTTTAGAAGAATGGTCTTTTAAAGAAAAATAAATGTGCCCACTACTATGAATTTTTACATTAGATAATTCTCCTTTAACATTAGAATTACTAAGTATAAAGTCATTATCAATAGTCTTTTTAATATAACTATTTAATGCGGTAACACTAATTATTTTTTTATACATTTTTATTCCACGCCTCACAGGTATTTCTTAATAGCATAGTTGTTGTCATAGCGCCTACTCCTCCAGGTACTGGGCTTACATGAGATGCTACCTCTATAACTTCATCATAGCATACATCTCCTTTAATCTTTCCATCTACCATTGTAGTTCCAACGTCTATAACAATTGCTCCATCTTTTACAAAATCTTTTGTCACAAATCCTGGTCTACCAATTGCAGCAACTAATATATCCGCTTCTTTACAAACTTCTTTTAAGTTTTTTGTTTTAGAATGACATATAGTAACAGTAGCATTTTCATTTAATAAAAGCTGTGCCACCGGTTTTCCTACTATATTACTTCTTCCTATAACTACTGCATTCTTTCCTTTAATATCATCTTCAACATACTTAATAAGCTCAAGTATACTTTTAGCAGTACAAGGTATAAAGCACTTTTCTCCTTTGTATAATCTTCCTGTATTAATATCTGTTAATCCATCTATGTCTTTATTATGACAGATTGCTGAAGTTACTTCTTTTTCATCAAAATTCTTTGGTAGGGGTAATTGAAGAATTATTCCATCTACTGTATTATCATTATTTAACTCTTTAATTTTATCTATAAGTTCTTCCTGTGTAATAGTTTCATCTAATATTAGAGAGTTATAACTTACACCTAGGGATTCACTAAGCTTTTGTTGATTTTTCATATAAGAAATAGATCCACCATCATTTCCAACTAAAATAGCTACCATTGACGGCTTTCTTACACCTATTAATGTTTTTTCTTCAATTCTAGCTTTTATGTTTTCTCTATGAGTTACAGCAATTTGTTTTCCATCAATTTTTATACCCATTACAGTATTCCCCCTTTTTAATATATAAATAAGCCTCAAAAAATAATTAGTTAATTTATGATATTTTACCACTAGCATGTCTATGATATTACTATCAATATAACCTACATTGGAGGTTTAAAATAAAATATTTTCTCATCTCAACTAGTTATTTTATTTCAGCTCCTTTATTTACCTTTAATTATACTATTTAATACTCCATTAATAAAGGAAGAAGCATTATCTTCTCCATATTTTTTCGCAAGTTCTATAGCTTCATTAACTGATACCTTTTCAGGAATATCATCTTCAAACAAGATTTCACAAGTTGCTATTCTAAGTATAGCTAAATTCATTTTTGATAGTCTATTTAAGCTCCATTTAACTAAATTTTTTTCTATAGTTTCATCAATTAAAATTATGTTTTCATTAGTAGTCTTTAAAATTCTTATTATGTATCCAAAATCCACATCATCCAATTTTATGTCAGTATTTTCTTTGAAGCTTTCAACTATATCAGTATAACTTTCTTTATTTATTGACATTTCAAATAATAGCTTCATAGCTATTTCTCTTGATTTTTTTCTATTCATAAATTGCCTCCTAAATATGTAATTATTAATTTATGTCATTTTTAAATATATGCTGAATTTTAAATTATAACTATTATATCTTATATATAGATGTACTACTTCCTAATTTAATCTACAAATCTATATATTTAGGCTACTAAATCGTTAAAATTTCCGCCTTATGTAATACGAATTGACTATTGATAATGGACAATTATTGATACTTCTCTTTTATAAGAAAAGTTTTCAGTTGATTTCTTTTCACATGACACAATTATTTTTATTAAAAAATCTATTAAAAATCTATTATAGAAATTAGTTTAATGAAAACTAATTTCCATCATAATTGTCAATTGTCCATTCTCAATTCTCCATTGATTAAAATTGTGAATTGAAATATCTAAAAGATCAACTATATTCGTTTATACATTAAGTCCTGAAATAGTATGTATTGCATAAAATATTTTTAAATTTTATCTCATTATTTTTATTACCGATATATACAATAACCTATGATATAATTATTTTCAACCTGAAAATAATTATATCATAAATAATTGACACAATAAAAGAAAACTAAACATAAAAACACCCTCTTTATCAGAGGGTGTTTATTGCTAGTTCTCTTTTGCATCTTCCTTATCTGATTTAGGGAGTATAACATTTTGTACAAAAACATTAACTGCTGATACTGTTAAGCCTGTCATTGTTTCTACAGTTCTTCTTACATTGTTTTGAACTTTTTCTGCAATTTCAGATATCTTAACTCCATACTCAACTGTAATATATAGATCTATAACAGCACTATCCTCTTCTAAACTAACCTTAACTCCTTTAGAAGCATTTTTCTTTCCCCCAAAGATTTGGCTAATTTCTCCTACTAAGCTAGCACTCATTCCAGTAATACCTTTTATTTCAGACGCTGCTATTCCAGCAATTACACTAACTACCTCGTCAGATATTTTTACAATACCCATTTCCATATCGTTGATTTCCTCATGTATTTTATTTTCTTCCATATCAGTACCCCCTTGCATTTACATAGGTAAAAGTTGTTAAAAATATTATATCAGATAAAGAATTATATTACAAATATTATTCCATAGCCTTTATTTGTATGTTTTTAATGTTAGCTTTATTCATCACCACATCTTTTACTTGTCTTATTTGTTGATCAGTTAATTCTTTATCAACTTTTACAACTACATTAGCTTTACTATCTTCTAATTCACATACTGCTTCCTCAAAGCCTTGTGCTTTTAAAGCAAGCTCAATATTAGTTTCTTTATCTGTTCTAAGCGCTAAATTTTTATACTCTTCAGCAGCTTCCGCTTTTTGCTCAGCAGGAGTATTTTCATCATCTAATAAAGTTTTTAAGGTTTGAATAGCTTTATTTCTACCTTGTTCACGACTTAGTCTTGATTCTGTAAAGTAATTAGTACTGCTTGTAGTCTTAGTTTTTTCTTCTTTAACTGTCTCTCCTATGAATTGATCATCAGTTACATATAGTGGTCCATTTACCTTAGTTGCCGCATATCCACATAATACTATAACTAATAGCAATGCAGAAATAATTACAGTTTGTTTTTTATTCATTTATATTCCCCCCAAAATTTTATTTCTAACTCATTATATGCTAATTTTTCATAGGATATACCTGTACTTTTTCTTCCTCTAAACCGAAAAGATTAGTAACTGCTTGACGTACTCTAAGCTCTGTTACTTTATCTCCTGCACCTTCAGCTACTATACATATACCAGTTATTTTAGGATTATAGGTTTTAACTATTAATGGTTCTGTTTTTCCTCCATCATTAGACATAACAACAGTACTTCCCCCATTCTCCTGTGTTATATTCCTTTCACCTCCACCGGTATCTTTTTCTTTTGTAGTACTTTTTGAATCATTTATATTGAATGCTGGAACTTGTTCTTCCCCACCATCAAAATAAATCATTGCCTCTATCTTTCCAACGCCTTCAATTTTTCCTAAAATACCTATTAGCTCATTTTGAACTTTTTCTTTATAAGATATTTTTGCTTCTATAATACTAGCTTCTTGTTGTTTATTATTATTGTTATCATTATTGACCATATTAGAAGCTTTTGTGTCTTTAAAAAAACTTCCTACAATTGTTAAAGCTATTCCAGCTAGTAGAAGTAAGATTAAATTGAAAGTTTTATTGTTTGAATTTGCTTTTTTACTTATTAAGTTATTTTTTCCCTCATCAGGATTATTTATTCCAACATTCACATTATTTTTACCTTTGTTAAAATCCATTAGTATGTTTTTGAGCTTATCAAAATTCACATTTATTCCTCCTTTTTTTATTCATAGGTTAAATATAATTAATTACTGTTATATAATGCATTTTCTTTATAAACATATATAATTTCTTCAGGTACACTATATTTAGAGCTAATATACTTTTTTATTTCTAGTGCATTCTCATCCTGAGAGTCTTGAACCTTATCTACTGTTACACTATCACTCCCTATTTCTACTTTCTTTATCTTTTCAACGGTACTATCATTTAATCCAATTTCTATACTGTCAATTTGAAAGCTATTAGATTCTTTAATAAAGGAGGCTTCTACTTTTGTTTTAAATTTTTTATTACCATATTCCTCCTGAAGATCCTTGGTGCACTGTATCTCCATATTCTGTTCAAAATTTTTAATAGTATTTTCTACATTGGCTTGTCTATATTTTTCATAATCTACTTCATACTTTTGATCAAATATGTATGCAGCAGAATTTTCAATTTGCCTATGAATGTCTGCCTTAGAATTTAAAAGTTTAACAATTGGATTTAAAATTATAACTACTAATATTAGACCTAATGCAAATTTGCAATATTTTTTTAGTTTATTATCTGGTAGTATCATCTGTACTGCTGTAATAAAAAATACTGCAGTACAGATATTTATTATCCATTGTTTTAAAGAGTCTATCATCTTTTCACCACCCTATCCTCACAGCATTATAATGCTTTTTCCTGTAGAAGCTACAATGGTAATCATTATGAAGAACATTATGCTTACACTTATTATGCAAGAATTTATCATGATAAGAGAATTCCCAGCTGAATCAATCACTGAAACAACTTTTTTATCACTTATAGGCTCTATTAAAGCTGCAGTAAGCTTATATATAAATGCCATGATTAATATTTTTATTATTGGAAGCAGCATTATTACTATTATTACAATTAAGCCTATAGAGCTTATAGCGTTTTTTAAAAGTACCGTATAGCCTGCTACTGTAGAAATAGCATCAGATAATGTTTTTCCTACTAAAGGTATAAAGCTATCAACTGCAAATTTTGCAGTTTTCATAGTTACTAAATCAAGACTTTTAGCTGCAATACTTCTTATGGTTATTATTGCTATAAAAACAGTCATGAATATTCCTTGTGTCCATAGTGCTGATTTTCTAAGAAGGTTTGATAAATTATTTACTTTATAATCATCAGAAATATTATTAACAAATTCCAATACAAAACTCATGCAAATTATAGGTATTAGTACAGTAGCATAAAATCTTGCTCCTACACTACTTATTCCCATTATTATTGGATCCATTAAAGTTGCTTCTACAAAACCTCCAACGCTAGCCAAAAGCATCATTAATATAGGGAATAATGCAGCTACAAAATTACTCATTTCCATAATTGCATCCTTAGCTAAAGTTACACCTATATAAAAGCCTTTTACAATCAGAATTATCATTACAGAATAACAAGCAAAATAAGCAATATTTGTTAAATTTTCATTACTAAATGCATTTTGAAGATTATTTAATAATGCACATACAATAGCTACAATTATTAGTGAACCTACTAATTTAAAAGCAACTAAAACTTCTTTAAATGCATATGTGGAAAAGTATTTAAATAGCTCTTTCATAGATAGTCCACTATCTCCGTTTTTTATATAGTTTTTTACAAATTCTTTTGGATTCATATTATTTAATATTTCATATTCACTTTGTATATTAGTTATATAATCATATAGTTTTTCTATTTGGGCATTTTGTTCTTCTGTTAATCCTGTGGTATCTTCCATAGCTTGTACATTAAAAGGTAACCATAATATAATAGCTAATACTAACAAAAATCTCTTCATATTCTACCTCTACATTATCTTTAATATAGTTTGCATAACACCCATAAGTATTGGCATCGCTAAAGTAAGTATTAATATTTTCCCTGCAAATTCAACCTTAGATGCTATGCTGTTTTCTCCCGCATCCTTGCAAACTTCACTACAAAATGAAGATAAATAAGCTATTCCCAAAATTTTAAATACTGTATCTAGATAAATTACATCAATATTTGCTTTATTTGCTAAGGTTTGAAGAAAATTTATTACAACTGTTAGCTTACTTATCATAAATAAAAATATGGTTATTCCAGCTATTAAACTCACAAATAATGCAATATCATCTCTTTTTCCTTTAATAGTTTGAGTAATAAAGAGAGCACAAAATGCAAAGCCTACTATTTGCAATATTTCCATAATGTCCTCCTTTTAGAAATAAAATAGAGTTTGTATTGATGTGAAGAGTTTGCTTATTAAACTTATTATCATCATCAAAATTATTATTATTCCTGCAAAATTTGCTATTACAGCATATTCTTCTTTACCACCACTTTTTAAAACCTTATCTATTATTATAAGAACAACCCCTACCGCTCCAATTTTAAATATTAAATTGAAATCTAACATTGACTCATCCCCCTAAATAAGAACTATTACTACCATAGCACCTATAGTAAAACCTAAATATCTATACATTTTTAAATTCTTCTCTAAGGACTGTTCTGCATTTTTTATGGCCTTTTCTAAATTTATAATTGTCAGCTTAAACATTTCATCCTGACCTTCTAAACTTATCTCACCTAAAGTTTTAGCCAAACTTAGAAATATCCCTATATCTTCTTTAGTTAATTCTAAGCTTTCTTTATTATCCTCAAAGGATCGTATAAAAGCTTCATATACACTATCACACTCATGTCTTCTTAGCATATTTGATACACTATAAAAAACTTTATTTACTGGACTTTTTGTCTTTTCTGCTACAGTTATAAGTCCCTCTTGAAGTAATACATGGCTGTAACTTATTTCATTTTTTAAATGATATATAGCGCCCTCTAATTCCCTTAAATGTATGACCCTTTTTTTAAGATTTTCACCATACAAATATCCGATAAGAGAAGCAGACGTTAAAATCATAAAAGAACCTACTAATTTTAACATTTGTAATCACCTCTTATTTCTCCTCTCTTTGTAAAGTCATATACGTATTCAATAGTACCTACACCTTTTCTATTGCTTAATACTATTGCTCGTTTAAATACACCATTTTCCATAATTTCTCTAAACACTGGACGTTTATATAAATCTTCTACATCAAATCCATGAATTGTAGTGATTAAATTAACTCCAGAATTTAAAGCTGCAATTATACTTTCCATATCACTTGAGGTTCCTATTTCATCACAAATTATTATCTGTGGAGACATACTTCTAATTGCCATTATTATTCCTTGACTTTTAGGACAGTTGTCCAAGACATCTGTTCTATCTCCAATATTCATTTGAGGTATTCCATTATAGCAAGCTCCTAATTCACTTCTTTCATCTACAATAGTTATATTTTTTCCCGTAAGTTTTAAACTGCTACTTCCTGTAGATAACACTCTACATATATCTCTAAGGATAGTTGTTTTACCACATTTAGGTGGAGATATAATTATAGTGTTTAAAACATTATTTTCCTCTATCATATAGGGTAATATTTCTTTAGAACAATCTATTACTTCCCTTGCAACCCTTATGTTTACAGAAACAATATTTTTTATAGTTTTTATTATGTTATTTTCCGTTACTACCGTTCCACATAATCCAACTCTATGTCCACCTTTTATAGTTATATACCCTTGTTTAATTTCATCCTCAAAAGCATATATAGAATAATTGCTTATTTTTTGAAGAACATATTTCATTTCTTCTAAAGATGTCTTATAATGAAAAGATTTTTCATTATTATTAGAATAAACATATAATGGCCTATTTACTTTTAATCTAATTTCCTGTAGCTTATTTATATCTACAGTATTTTCTAAGAAATCTCTAATACTTTTAGGTAATATATCTAGTATTTCTTTTGCCATTTTTATCACCCTTTCATATTTCATTATTATTTAGATGGTGGACAAATTATTACTAGTATTTATATTTTTTAATAAATCTAAAATAAAATAATTATTAAAAAATTCTAGGAATATTTTTTATCAAAAAAATAAAACCAGATACTGGTACTACCTGGTCTTTTAATACAACATATAATATATAGATAAATTACTTATAAGGTTAATATATAGTCTAATATGCCTATGGTATTAAATATTCAAATTCACAGCTTTAATCAATGGAGGATTGAAAATGGATAATTATTTACTACTAAATATATAGTGAGTCTTTTATAATAAATAGCTATATAAGTTCAAATAAAATAGAAATCTAAATAATCTAATAATAGATTATATAAATGTATGAATTAAATTTGTAACTAATATATCTATATATATGATGATTAGTTATTTTTAAGATACAAATATAAAAGAGTCAATTTAGAAATATTTCTAAATTGACTCTTTATAATTTTAATATTAAACTCTCTCCATATATTCGCCTGATCTTGTATCTACTCTTATAGTTTCACCTTCATTAACAAACAATGGTACTTGAACAATTGCTCCTGTCTCTACAGTAGCAGGTTTTAAAACATTTGTAGCAGTATTTCCTTTAACTGCTGGTTCTGTATGAGTAATTACTAATTCTACAAAGTTTGGAGCTTCTACTGAGAAAGCTTCTCCTTTATAAAATTTAATTATTGCAAACATATTTTCTTTTAAGAACTTTATAGCATCTTCAACTTTTTCATAGTTTAGTGGAATTTGTTCAAAAGTTTCTTGATCCATGAAGTAATATAATTCTCCATCAGAATATAAATATTGCATTTCTTTTCTTTCTATTACTGCTTCTTGTAATTTAGCAGTTGGGTTAAAAGTTGTTTCAGTAACTCCTCCAGTTAAAACGTTTCTTAATTTTGCTCTAACGAAAGCCGCACCTTTACCTGGTTTTACATGTAAAAATTCTATAACTGTAAAAACTTGTCCACCCTCTTCAAAAGTCGTTCCTTTTCTTAAATCTCCAGCTGAAATCATTAATGTTACCTCCTAATATAAATAGTTAAACATTTGTTAATTATATTTATTATAACCTATTTAAAATAAATTAATACCAATTTATAGCTATATACAAAGCCAGTAAGAGATGAGTTTCTTAGATAATTTTATTATTGTAAAAATTAAAACAAACTCTCCCAATCTATTTAAATACGTTAAATTTATAACCTGTATATATAAAATACGGTATTTTTAAAATTACATGCATATGAAATAGTTTTTTTCTAAATGGACCTCTAAATCATTAATTTTAACAAAATCTATAATCCTTAGCGCAAAAAAATAAACTTAATTTTAAGTTTATTTTTGCAAGGTGTTAATTATCGCTTCTATAGCCATAATATATCCATAATGTCCAAATCCACTTATGACACCATAACACCCTTCGCTTATAACACTATTTCTTCTATACTCTTCTCTTTTATAAATATTGCTAAGATGAACCTCAATAGTAATAATATTATAGGCTCTTATAGCATCTAGAATAGCAATACTATAATGAGAATATGCTCCAGGATTTATAACTACTCCATCATATACATTTATAGCACTATGTAATTTAGAAATAATATCACCTTCATAATTGCTTTGATAAAAGTCAATATTTATGCTGATATCTTTAAATCTATTTTTAATTTCTTCATTAATTTGTTGTAATGTTAAGTCTCCATAAATGCTCTTTTCTCTATTGCCTAATAAATTAAGATTGGGACCATTTACAACTAAAATATTCATATTTAAAACCACCTTATCATAGTCGCTAATAATAATATTTTACCAAAACTCAATAATATTTGCAATTATAATTGAGAAAATTATTAATATAATTTATTAATATCTGTGAAATAAAACTCACTAACTAACTATTTTAAAACATAATTAAAGCTCTAAATTAAAGCTCTAAAATTTTCTTATATTATTCATTATTAAATCTATATTTTCTTCTTTATTTTCTCCTAGCTCTATGGTCATATGTGCTTTACTATATGTTTTTATTCTTTCTTCATACATATTTTTTAATTTCTTCTCATAATCACATTTTAAAAGGGGTCTATCCACAATATTTTTTCCTCTCTTTATAAGAAGTTCTAAGTCTACCTTTAAAAATATAACTATCCCTATATCTTTTAAGGTTTTCATATTGTCATTGAAAATCGGAAGGCCCCCACCTGTACTTATTAAAGTTCTTTCAGTTTTTTTAAAATCATTTAATAGATTTTTTTCACACTGTCTAAAATACTGCTCTCCCTTTAAAAGAAAAATATTATTTATGGTATTATTTTCTCGCTTTTCTATCAACTTATCTGTATCAATAAAATTGTAACAAAGTTCTTTACTGACTTCATATCCTAAAGTAGTTTTTCCACTAAGGCTCATACCAATAAAAATTATATTTTTATTTAATTCCTTTATCATTATATGCTCCTAAAATAATAATTATTTATTCTTAATAAAGGTAATATCAAAAGTAATTTTTTCATTAGGGATGATAAGTATATTATTAAGGGATTCTACAGATTGAAATCCTTTTAAATAATTAATAATTGGTACAAGCTCTTTGTAGTTACCATTAAAGCTTACTTTATAACTACATAGCTCGCCATCCATGCTCATTTCAATAATATTTAAACTCTCATAAGATAATATTATTTCTAAGGCATCCACAAATCCATAATTCTTTTTATCATCTTTTGATTTATATTCTCCAATTACCTCTTTGGTTATATTTACTATAAAAATTATATAAATACAAAGTAATCACTATTACAGCTGTTACTGTTATTAATATATTAAGTTTTAATAATTTAAATCTTTTCATAATGCTACCTTGAAATATTTCTTCTCCTTTTCATAAATTATAGGAGATAGATATTTAATACTATATTTATTTTCAATTATTTTTACTGCGTTTATATAATTTTTTATCCTCAATAAATATTTCTAGTTCAATAGAATCTTTATTGATATTAATAAATTTAATATGGAAATTATCTAAATTTAAATTTTTAGTCAAATCATTAAATTTTTCAATGGCTACTATTTCTTTTTTATTCTCCTTCTTTATAAAGCTTTTATTTTCTTTTTTGTGCATTTCATAACTATCTATTTTATCCATATTAGTTTTTAAAAAATATATTTAATATTAAGATAACACATAGGATTATAGTAAATAATTTTATTATACTCTCTACTTTTTTCTCTCTTACGCTTATATATCCACTAGATATAAACCTACTCTTTTTCATACGCTCACCCAATTATTGCATATTGTAATATTCTTTCCATAGTAAGTGGTGATAGTTCTGTACTATTATATGTATCCTGTAAATATGTAAATTTGACATATATTACTAATTTTTCTTTTCTCATGAAATCTTTTTATAGTATAACTTTCACTTCATTCAGGTAAAATCTAATAAATTTATTCTTTTTTTTTTTTTTTTTTTTTTTTTTTTTTTTTTTTTTTTTTTTTTCATTGCATAAACTAATATATTTTTTACCTAATAGATATATATAATTTTACATATATTCTAAATATCTAATCGAACACTTTTCTCTCTTTTATCGTATAAGTCTTTAACATAGTTTTGTATAAAATTAATTCTTAATCCATTACAGTTGTAAATAGAAGAATCTTTTAAAAGAGAGTATTTATTTTCATGAAAACAATATAGGATAATATTATAACAAGCTTTATCCTCTTTGATTATTTCATAAGAAAACATCACCTTTTCTCCATACTGTTCTGTTATTTCATTTCTCAATATATAGTACACATACCTTTTACTTACCTTAGGTATACTTATTGTTTTAATGAAAAGCTCTTCCCCCTCAATTATTAACGTAATAGTTTTATTTTTTAAACTTATACTTTTAATTTGTTCATTACTATATTCTTTATTAAATTTCACATTATTAAGTATAGTTTTTTTAACTTCTATCGCCTTTGATTCTTCATTATTACCATAAATGATTAACTTATTATTAAATATAGCTATCACCTCTCTATAATAATAGTTTTTATATATTTAAAAGAATCTTTTCCATTTTTATTTTCTAGTGCATAATATTCTTCTTTAAATTGTCTTCCCATATAAGGAATAGTTAAAATAAAACACTTATATTGTTTATCATATTTTATATATGAATTTTGATAAGTTATATCAACTGATGAGAGATCTTCTATATCATTAGATTTTAAATAAAGTGATAATTTAGTTAATAAAATCTCTCTATACTTTTCATCTATCTTTTCTCTTAACAAGTAATTATTATTATTATCTTCATACTGTAAATTCAGCATTTTTCTATGAAAAATATAGCTGCTCAAAGCAATGATTATACTTCCTATAATTATAACAGGAATTAACACAGCCCCTTTTTTCTTTAATTTCTTATTAAATAACATCCTCTAGCTCTCACTCCATTTAAACCTTCTAACTCTAAATATAAAAGTCTATCTACAACTTTTATGTGAAAATTCTTTACATCTTTAACTATATAATTTTTATATCCATTATCCTTAGGAAAATTACTATCATGTCCATTAAGCATATATAAATTGTTATCTATAAGTTTTATTGCCTTAATTATAGGATCATTTTTCATATATAAAATAACCATATCTTCCATAACTTTCACATCTCTACTTTGATTATGGATTTGATTTTCTATAAAGTATAAGGCTTCTTCCAAATCAATTTTTTCTCTCATTTCCTTTATATCTTTATGAAAAAATTTATTCATACTAACAAATGAAGATATCAATCCTGAAAGTACAATGGTTATTATAGTTACTGCAACAATTAATTCTAATAAACCATGCCCTCTACTTTTTTTAGTAATTCCCTTTGTAAAAAGTGTATTCAATAGGTATTTCACCTTCCTTAAAATATCCTATCAATGTTATTTTTATTAGGTCTTCCTCAGCTCCAATTTTTAAACATACATATTTTCCATCTTTAGGATTATTATGCTGAAGAACATCTATGAAGTTGCCATCATAATGATTTTGTAAGTTATCTTTAGTAATATATACTTCTTTATCTAAAATACTTATAAGTTCTTCATAGTTAGAATTATATAGAATTATTTTTTCTACTTCATATATCATTTTAACTGTTTCACTTTTTTCTCTATTAAAATTAGAGACTTTATTACTTACTATAATAGTTTGAAAAATTGTGGTACATATTAAAAGTAGTAAAGTCATTGAAACAACTAATTCTAATAATATAAATCCATTTTTATTTTTTGATACTAACATAATTTGTTCCCACCAACATTGTAATTGTATTTATGTCACCACTATTATCTGTAAGTTCTAATGTAAATGCACTTCCACTATATCCAAACTTATTTATTTTAATGGAATCTTGATTAAAATAGGATATCCTAATATTTTGTGGTAGCTTTAGCTTAGTTATTAATTTAGTTTTACAATAAGAGGAGATTTCATTTCTTTCCCTATCAATATATATAATTACATCATTATGTTCTTTTCTACTATAACTTCTACTATAATTAATAAAGCTTACTACTTCGTTACTATAGTGTTCAACCGTTATTTGATTTTCATAGTTCTTAAAAAATTTAAAAGATACCATACCTATAGATAAAATTATAGAAATTATTCCTATCACCAATATAAATTCAATTAATAAAAAGCCTTTTTTCATAGAAACTCCTCATTTATACTGCACTTTCTAATAGAGTAAACATCGGTAATAACATAGCTACTATAGCAGATCCTATTAATAGTCCTACTAGAATTATAGCTATCGGCTGAGTTATAGAAACTAGTCTATCTAAAAAATCATTTATTTCATCCTCTAATATATCTTTCAAGGTTCTAAAGCTTTGATTTAAGCTTCCACTTTCCTCTCCTATTGAAATGATATTAATATAAAAATCAGGAAAGACTCCAACACTATTTATACTATTGCTTAAGCTATTACCTAATTTTAAAATTTTTAATGAATTATTTAATCTTTCTTTTAAATAATTATTATCAATACAACTAATTGCTATATCATAAACTTTTACTAGATTCATTCCACTTTGTATAAGAAGATACATACTGCTACTAAAGCTTTCTTGAAATCTTTTTATCATAATATTTTTTAAAAAAGGTATATTTATAATTAGTTTTGATATAACTTTATTTTTAAATATATAACTCTTTTTTAATATTAAGGTGACTCCAATAATAAAAAATAAAAGTAATAATATAAGCTTATGTCCTATTAAAAAATTACTTAATTTTAAATAAAATATTGTAATATTAGGTAAATTAGCATTACCAACTTCAAATTGGCTTACAAATTGAGGTAATAACCTTGTCATAAAAAATAATTGAACAATTATTCCTAAAATAAGAACTATAGATGGATAAGTTAGGGAAGATAATATTTTCTTTTTAATTTTATATCTACTTAAATAATAATCATGCATATTATTAAAAACTTCATCTAAATTTCCACTTTCCTGTCCCAATCTAACCATGTTTATAAGTAATTTAGGATAAATTTTAGGGTAATTTTTCATTGCATTGTATAAGCTATTTCCTTTTTCTATATCTTGCTTTATTTCTTTTAAACTATTTTTTAAACTTCTATTTGAAGTTTTATAAATCAGTAAATTTAAAACATCTATAAAATTCATTCCAGACTTTGATGCTATTGCCATATGTTTGCAAAACATAGCAATATCTTTATAGGAAACTAATGTAATAAGATTTAGTTGTAAATCTTTCACTTCAAAATATTTAATACAAAATAATCCCTTATTTTTAAGTTTTCTTAAAAAATCTATATTATTTTCTCCAAATTCACATCCTCTAACAGTATTATTATTTATATCTTTAGCAACAAATCTATATTTCATATACGACCTCATCAATACTTAAATAATCACTTGTAAATTAGCTATATATTCTTCATAAGTAGTTATTCCATATATCACCAAAGCCTTAAGCTTTTCTTTTAAACATTTATTATCTCTGCTAAAACTATACTTTCTAAGTTCACTAACATCATTAAAATTGATTATTAATCTTTTATGTTCTTCTGTAATAACTATCATTTCATATACCATCTGTCTTTCCTTGTATCCTGTATGATTGCATTTTTCACAACCTACACCTTTAAAAAGCTTATCTTGCTTCTCTAAATTTAAATCTTCTTTTTCCTCCATAGTTGGATTATAGGCAGTCTTGCAATTGGTGCATATTTTTCTAACTAACCTTTGAGAAATTACTGCTACTAAAGAATCTACAACTAGATACTTAGGTATCTTCATATCTACCAATCTAATAATAGAACTAGCAGTGTCATTACAATGTAGCGTAGATAAAATTAAATGACCTGTAAGAGAAGAAGTTATTGCAATTTGTGCTGTTTCTTCATCAATTATTTCTCCTACCATGATAATATCTGGGTCTTGGCGAAGTATAGTCCTTAGAGATTTACTAAAAGTTAATCCTGAACTATTATTAATATTTACTTGATTGACTTTCTCAACTTCGTATTCTACAGGATTTTCAACAGTTACTACATTATTATTATCCCTATTTATTTCTAATAACATAGAATACAAAGTAGTTGTTTTGCCACTACCAGTAGGTCCTGTTAACAATATCATTCCATTATTGGACTTTAATATTTTTTTTAACATTTTGTTATCTTCCTCATTAAATCCCAAACTATTAAGATTATATATTTCATCATTTTTATACAGTATTCTAATTACAAACTTTTCTCCATTTATTGTAGGTAATGAGGCTACTCTTAAATCATAATTAATATGATTTGTAGTAAAGCTTATTTTCCCATCCTGTGGCAATAGTTTTTGACTTATATCCATATTAGAAATAATTTTTATTCTATAAGTAATATTTTCATATATTTCCATAGGGAATTCTTCTATTTTTATTAAGTCTCCATTGATTCTTATTCTTACTATTACTCTATTTTTAAAAGGTTCTAGATGTATATCACTAGCTTTCTTATTTATAGCTTCTTTTATTATAGAATCTAATATAACGACTGCTGGCGCATCTTCCTCTTTGTTCGTAAGCTTAATAACGCTATTTCTTTTAAGCATTTCTAGTGTTTTTTGTGCTTTTTCTTTATCATAATAGTAGCTAATTAAATTTAATATACTTTCCATATCTGCTATACTTTGTTTTATGTTTTTAAAAGTAATAAATCTCAATTCTTCTACTACTGATGGATGTAACTCTTTACTGGAAGCTACATAGAGTGTATCTTTCTCTAATTTATAGGGAATCAATTTATACTTTAGTGCAAATTCTTTAGGAAGGATATTAATCAAATCAATATCAATGTTTATATTTTTTAAATCTAAAAAACATTCTTCCAAGTAAAATCACCTACTTTTTGTCATTTCTTACTTTTAATGCTGTCCCTAAATTTAAATTTTACTCTGCAAAATTATGAATTTTTTGTAAATAACCACTTTATGGCAAATTTCACACAAAAAAGAAAAGCCAAATTTGGCTTTTCTTTAAATATTTTATATTCTACCTATAAATACAACTTCTGCTGGCCCTGTCATCATAATTCCGCTGTTAGTTATTTCAATTGCAAGTTCTCCACCTGGTATGGTTACCTTAACGGTATTATCTACTAAATCTAACTTATTACAAGCAACTACTGCCGCACAACTTCCTGTGCCACAAGCTAAAGTAGCACCTGCACCTCTTTCCCAGGTTCTAACTATTATATGATTTCTATTTTTAACTTCGCAAAAATTAACATTAGTTCCCTGGGAGAATAAATTAAATTTTTCTATATTTTTTCCTTCTTCCACATCATATTTATTAAGCTCATCTATGATTATGGTATGAGGAACTCCCATTAACATAGAGGTAATCTTATAGTCTTTATTGTTTATATTAATTACCTTATTTATAATTTCTACTTCACTATTTCCATAATAATCTGAAGGATTAAAAGATGGTAATCCCATATTTATTGTAACTTCACTAACTTTATCATTTACCAAAGTAAGTAATGCTTCTTTAATACCATCTCCTGTTTGAATTTTTATCCTTGTACCATTTACATAGCCGCTTTCATAAACAAATTTAGAAAAACACCTTATTCCATTACCACACATTGAAGCGTAAGAACCATCAGCATTTATTATTATCATCTCTATATCACAAATATCACTTTTCCTAGCTACTAATATTCCATCTCCACCAATTCCAAAATTTCTATCACAAAGCCTTTTAGCTAAAGCTTCTAAATCTGTATACTTATTTTCAAAATCCTCAAAAACTATAAAGTCATTTCCTGCTCCCTGCATCTTTGTAAAATTTAAATTCAAACTTACTACCACCTTTTACAAATTTTTACTAAAGTATCAAAATCAAAATCAAATTATTTAAAATCTATAAATTTCTTTTTTAATCTATAGTATTATTTTATCATAAATTATATAAAAATATATTATATTTTCAATGTTTAACATTAATGTTATACTATACATAATCGAAAAAATTCCATACAGAAAGGAAGATGTATATGGCATTAGATGGAATTTATCTACACAGCATACTTCACGAACTTAAAGTGGAATTTATAAATGCAAGAGTAGAAAAAATAAATCAACCAGAAAAAGATGAAATAACCTTAACTTTTAAAAAAGGTAGAAAAGCTCAAAAGTTACTTATAAGTGCTAGTTCTAATTATCCAAGAATACAAATAACTAATAATTCAAAAGAAAATCCTTTAAAAGCGCCTATGTTCTGTATGGTACTTAGGAAATATTTAAATACTGCAGTATTAGTTGATATAAGACAAATTGAAAGTGATAGAATTGTTATTTTGGATTTTGAAAGTACAGATGAGCTAGGCTTTAATAGTATATATAGTCTTATTGTAGAGATAATGGGAAGGCATAGTAATATAAGCTTAGTAAGGCAAAGAGATAATATTGTAATGGATAGTATTAAACACATTACTCCAGATATTAACACATATAGAGTACTATATTCAGGAGTAGAATATAAATATCCTCCAGCTTCTACAAAACTAAATGCCTTCAATTTTACAAAAGAGAAGTTTATAGATAAAGTTAAAGAAAAGTATATGGAGAAAGATTTTGACAAGAAATTTTTTACTAATATTTTTACTGGTGTAAGTCCTGCCCTTTCCTCTGAGATAATTTATCGCTTGAAAGAAGATAATATTGAATTTACTATAAATAATTTAGAAGAAATATATAAATATACATTAGTATTTTTCAATTATATCGAAACTAATACCTATTCTTTAGGTTCATATGATATGGATGGTGTACTTAAAGATTTTCACTGTATAACCTTTAAAGAACTTTTAAATAATGGTTTTAACTTAAATAAATATGAGTCACCTTCAAAACTTATAGAAGATTTTTATTTTGAGAAAGACAAAATTGATAGATTAAATGCTAGAAGTTATAATCTACAAAAAATTGTTAACAACAACTTAGATAGAGTTAGCAAAAAAATAAATATATTAAATGAAACTTTAGAAAGTTGTAAAGAAAAACAACAACTTAATTTATATGAGAGCTTTAACTGCAAATATTTATGCAATAAAAAAAGGAGATAAATTTATTAATGTATTAAATTATTATAGTGAAGATAATGAATACATTAATATAGAGTTAGATGAACATAAAACTCCTTCTGAAAATATTCAAAATTATTTTAAGAAGTACAATAAACTAAAAAAATCTGAAGAAAATGCAAAAATTCAAATAAAACTTGCATTAGAAGAACAGGAGTATCTTCAATCTGTATTATCACATATACATAATGCAGATAATTACACTGAAATTGAAGATATTAAAAATGAATTAGTAGAAACTGGATATATCGCTTTTAAAAAAGCACATAAAAATAAAAAAAGTAAAATTTCAAAACCTATGCACTTTATATCTAGTGATAATGTAGATATTTATATAGGAAAGAATAATATGCAAAATGATTATTTAACGCTAAAGTTTGCAAATAAAAATGATATATGGCTTCATACTAAAAACATTCCTGGTTCCCATGTAATTATTAAAAATAATGGTAATATAACTGAAACTACTCTTTTAGAAGCTGCAACTTTAGCTGCCCTATACAGCAAAGCTAAAAATTCTTCTAATGTGCCTGTAGATTATACAGAAGTAAAAAATGTTAAAAAAATCTCTGGTGCTAAGCCAGGTATGGTTATTTACTATACTAACAAAACTTTATATGTAACACCAAAGCAATTAAATTTAAAAAGCATGGAATAACCATGCTTTTCATATAATTAATAATTTCAAAATATAATTTGTATTTCTTAAATTTTCAACTATAGTCGGAAATTTATCGTAAATTCTTCATTCTTAATGCTGAATTCTTAATTTAAAAAGTAGTGATATTTAATCACCACTTTTTTTATATGTTATATTGATAATAATAGCATAATAATCTTCCATTATATAGTTTTCTATTTTTATCCGCTTTTTTTCCAAAACATTTTTGGAAGTCTTCATAGGAAGTAAGTATATAACAAGACCAATCATCTAAGTTATTATATACCTTTGAAAAGTCCATATATAAATTTTTAACTTCATCTTCTTTTAAAAGTCTTTCACCATAAGGAGGATTAGTAATTATTATTCCACGTTTTTTCTTTGAACTAAAGCTTTGCATAGGAAGTTTTTGAAACTTTATACAGTCACTTACCCCAGCTTTAACTGCATTATTCATAGCTGTTCTCAATACTCTACCATCTATGTCTGAGGCTAAAATTTGAAGCTCCACATTATTTTCTGCACTTTTAGCCCCTTGTCTAACCTGATCCCAAACTTCTTTATCAAAATTAGGCCAGTTCTCACTTTCAAATTTTCTATTTACACCTGGTGCAATATTTCTAGCAATCATAGCTGCTTCTATTGCAATAGTTCCAGACCCACAGAAAGGATCTACTAAAATTCTTGTTCCATCATATTTGCTTAATAAAACCATTGCTGCAGCTAAGGTTTCCTTAAGTGGTGCTAATCCTGCATTCTCTCTATATCCTCTTTTATGTAAACCTGCTCCTGAAGTATCTATTGAAAGTGTAGCTAAATCTTTTAACAGAGCTATTTCTACTTTATAAATTGGTCCCTCTTCGCTAAACCAATTAGTATTATACTTTTCCTTCATCTTTTCTACTATTGCCTTTTTAACAATACTTTGACAGTCTGGCACACTAAAAAGAGTAGACTTAACTGATTTTCCTATTACGTGCATTTTCCCATCTTGTGGTATTAAATCTCCCCAATTTACCTTTAAAGTTCCTTGAAAAAGCTCTTCAAAGGTTGTTGCCTTAAATTCTGCCATTTTAATAAATACTCTCTCAGCAGTTCTAAGATGAATATTACAAATAGCAATATCCATCTCATCCCCTTCAAAAGTTACTTTTCCATTTTCCACCTTTAAATCTTCATAGCCTAACTCTTTAAGTTCTTTAGCAGTTATAGCTTCTAATCCAAAAGTAGTAGTAGCAACAATCGTATACATCATAAGTTTTCTCCTAGCTTTCTAAAATTTTTACTGAATCCTCTCCATCAATTTCCTCAATCATAACAGAGATAATTTCTTTCCTTGAGGTAGGTATATTCTTACCAACATAATCCGCTCTTATTGGTAATTCTCTATGACCTCTATCTACTAAAACTGCCAATTGAATCATTTCTGGACGTCCTAAATCAATTATAGCATCAATAGCAGCTCTTGCAGTTCTTCCGGTATATAGAACATCATCAACTAATATTATCTTTTTACCTTCAATAGGTACATTTATGTTTTTGTCATTTAGTCTAGGTTCTGGTGAAATTGTTGTTAAATCATCTCTATATAAGGTTACATCTACGCTTCCAACTTCTAATCTTGTTCCTTCGAAAACTTCAATTAAATCTGCAAGTCTTTCAGCTATAGGCACTCCTCTGCTTTTTATACCTACCAACACTAAATTATCAATTCCTTTATTTTTTTCAATTATTTCATGAGCTATTCTTGTCAAAGTTCTTTTTATTGCCGTTTTATCTAATAATACAGATTTAAATTCCACAATAATCACTCCTTACATATCACTTTTTCTTAAATTTTCAAGTAAATCCTCAAAATATTTTGGTATATTTGAAGTAAATTTCATATATTCATTTGTAGTAGGATGTATAAACCCTAATTCTTTAGCATGTAATACTTGTCCTTGTAATTTAAACTTTTGTTTCTTAAATCCATATACTGTATCTCCTACTAACGGATGCCCTATATAAGCCATATGTACTCTAATTTGATGTGTTCTACCTGTTTCTAAATTGCACTTCACCAAGGTGTAATGATTAAATCTTTCTAAAACTTTATAATGAGTTACAGCTTCCTTACCATTATTTTTTACCACTGCCATTTTAATTCTTTCCACAGGATGCCTTCCTATTGGAGCATTTATAGTACCACTATCTTCTTTTAACTTGCCTTCCACTAGGGCATAATATGTTCTTGTCATACTATGTTCCTTAAGTTGTTCTGCTAGCTTATTATGAGCATTATCATTTTTAGCTATAACTAGAATACCTGAAGTATCTTTATCAATACGATGTACTATACCTGGCCTTACAACTCCATTAATTCCTGACAGATCATTACAATGATATAATAATGCATTTACTAAAGTACCACTATAATTTCCTGGCGCTGGATGCACCACCATATCCTGAGGTTTATTTATTACTATAATATCATTATCTTCATAAAGAATATCAAGAGGTATATCTTCCTTTTCTACCTCTAAAACTGTAACTTCTGGAACTTCCACAAAAACTAAATCATTTAATTTAAGTTTATAATTACTTTTTTTAATTTTTTCATTAACCTTAACCTTTTCTTCTGCAATTAATCCTTGAACATAAGAACGAGATTTATCGTCTAATTTCTCTGAGATAAATACATCTAATCTTTTATTTATATCATTTTCTTTTACTTCTAATCTTTCTATTTCCATTAAACTTCGTTCCTTATTATACAAATTATTAATCCTATTGTTCCTAAAGTTACAAATATATCTGCCACATTAAATGTTGGAAAATGATAAACATCTTTATAATGTACCAAGATAAAATCTACAACATATTTATAAACTACCCTATCATAAAAATTACCTATAGCTCCTGATATTATCATAGCAAAACTTATTCTAGTTAAAAGAGATTTAGGTTTATATTTAATTAGATAAAATAATATAACTCCTATAACTAAAAAAGTAGTAATTACTAAGAACCATAACTTATTTTGAAGCATTCCAAAAGCTGCTCCTCTATTTTCTAAATACTCAAAGGACAGTAGATTTTTTATTATCTCTATTCCTTCATTATTTTTTAAAACTTTTAGTGCCCATATCTTAGATAATCTATCTAAAATCATGCCTAAAAATATAATTACAAATTCTAACGCCATAGTTGTTCCCCCTAGAGTAAAATAATATTTCTGATAGACTAGCTATCAGAAATATTATATAAATAATTTTTTAGTCTGGTAATTGATTTTTATACTGTTCATTACTAATTAGATCCATATGATCTACATAATAATTGTCATCATCATAATCTTCATCATATACATTATCCATAGCATTAAATCTAGCTACTGCTTGATAACTATCTTCTGTATCAAACTCCACTGAAGATGTGTTATCATAGTTATATTTAAAAGGACTTCCCAATACATGTTCTTCAACAGGTCTATTATTAACATCATCTGGAAGAGAGTCATTTATACTATTTTGACAATGTACGCAATGCTCGGCATAGGGAATAAATTCTAGTCTTCCTTGTGGTATAGGTTTCTTGCATATTTTGCAGTTGCCATATTCTCCATTTTCTATGTTTTTAAGTGCATTATCTATTTTATTTAAAATAGCTACTTCATTGTCCTTAAGCGCCCTATCTCTTTGTATGTTAAATAAATTTCCTGCTGCATCTGCTCCATGATTATCATAATGTGAAAGTTCAGAAGATATCTCCACATTTGAATTTACCGTTCCATTGCTCTCAATTTGATTTATTATCTGATTTACCTTGTTTTTTTCCCTTAATAACTTATCTTTAAAATAATTAAGCCTAGTTTTGTCCATTTTTATCCACTCCTCAAATAAAAGCTAATAAATTTACTACTCTTAATTATTTTCTCAATATAGCTAAATTTTATTACAATTCATTAATAATATTTATAATATTTTTAAAACACATTAATGAATTAGGAAAGGAAACATTACTGCATTGATAATCACCAATAGTAGTTATTCCTTTGTTCCTCATAGAGACTATTAAAAAGGCTAATGCAATTCTGTGATCCTTATAAGAATTTATATAGACATCTTTTTTAATATAATGATTTAATCCTAATACTTCAATATTATTATCATTATAACATGCCTCTATTCCTAAATTTTCCAAATTGTTTATTATAGCTTCTATCCTATTACACTCCTTATATTTTAGCTCCTCTATTTCTTTAAATATAGTTTTTCCACTACTAAAGGCTGCAACCACACTTAACATTGGTATTTCATCTATAATACTAGGTATATCCTCACTTTCTACAATTACTCCATTTAAATTACTACTATAAACTGTAATATCTCCTACAGGTTCTTCATTTATATACCCTTTATTATTTACTGTAATTTTGCCACCCATTTTTTTTAGAATTTCAATATACTTTATTCTTCCTTTATTTAATAGAACATTTTCAATCTTTATGGAAGATTTTTCTCCTAATAGAGTTGCTCCAATCAAAAAAGCTGCTGAAGAAGGATCTCCAGGAACAAATATATCCTTTGAATCCATAGATGAATTCTCTATAGAAATACTGTTTTCTTTTCTTTCAATATGACATCCTAGATATTTAAACATATTTTCTGTATGATCTCTAGTAGATATATTTTCTATAACTTCTGTTCTTCCTTTTGATAAATATCCTCCAATTAAAATACAGGATTTTACTTGTGCAGATGCAATAGGAAGCTCATATTTAATACCTTTCAATCCATTATTTTTTTTAAATTTCAAAGGAAGTTTTTCATCTTTACAACAAATATTTGCTCCCATTAATCTTAAAGGCTCTACAATTCTTTTCATTGGTCTATTACTCAATGAATTATCTCCAATTAGTGTAGTTTCTATATTACATCCACTTAAAAGTCCACTTAACAATCTTGCGGCAGTTCCAGAATTGTTCACATTTAAAACTTCTACTTTATCATTGAAATTTTTATAACCTGGCGAAGTTACAGATAGTTTATCTTCATGTAAAACAATATCAACTCCCAATTCCTTCATACATTGGACTGTTGATAAACAATCTTCACTAAGAGGGAAATTATAAATACTATAATTTCCCTCTGGCATAGAACCAATTATTAAGGATCTATGTGCAATAGATTTATCTCCAGGTATATTAATAACTAAATCTTTAAACTTCTTATATCCTTCAACTATTAAATCCATAGAGTTATATCTCCTAAAAAATATTTTTTAACTCATTAACTTTTGAAACTATAGATTTCATTATATCCATAGATACAGTTTGCTTTGAATCAGAAATTGCTCTATCTGGTTCTATATGACTTTCTATCATAACTCCATCAGCTCCACTGGCAATGCTTGCTATAGCCATTCTCTCTACTAGTTCTCTTCTACCTGTTCCATGACTAGGATCTACGATTATCGGTATTCTACATTTTTCTTTTATTACCGCTACACTATTCAAATCTAAAGTATTTCTAGTATAGGTTTCAAAGGTTCTAATACCTCTTTCACAAAGCACTACACTTTCATTACCACTAGACATAATATATTCTGCAGCATTGAGCCACTCAGTTAATGTAGCACTCATACCTCTTTTTAATAATATAGGTAAATTACACTTTCCTAATTCTTTAAGTAATGTATAATTGTACATATTTCTTGAGCCTACTTGTATCATATCTATATAATCTACACATTTTTCAATATCTCTTGCATCCATTATTTCTGTTACTATAGGCATATTGAACTCTTTTCCCACCTCATGAAGAATTCTTATACCTTCATATTTAAGTCCTTGAAAATCGTAAGGAGAAGTTCGAGGTTTAAAGGCTCCTCCTCTTAAAATATGTACTCCCATATCTTTTAAGTTTTTTCCAATTTCTTTCATAGTATTATAATTTTCCACAGAACAAGGACCAGATATTATTACTTTTTCTTTTTTACCAATAGTTATATCTTTTACTTTAATTATTATTTTAGGACCACTATTATTTCCTACTAATAAATTTTCCATAAAATGCTCACCTACATAGCTCTTAGCATGTTTTTTAATATATTGTTGGAGTTCTCTACTGCTATATCTTTAAATTTCTCATAATCCATATGAGCACCATTATTTGCATTATCTGATATAGATCGTATTATTATAAAAGGAATATTATTTAAATACGCAACATGAGCTATACTAGCGCCTTCCATTTCGCAAGCTAAAGCTTCGAATTCGTTCTTTAGCCATCTAATTTTCTCTACATCTGCAATAAATTGATCTCCTGATACTATTCTTCCAACAAAATTTTTATGGTCCTTAAGGTCTTTACAAGCATCTTTTGCATATTTTATAAGTTCACTATCACATTTAAAATCAAAAACATCCATTCGTGGAATTTGCCCTATCTTATCTCCAAAAGCTGAAGTATCCATATCATGTTGAACTAAGTCACTGGCAATCACTATATCTCCTGGATATATTTCTTCCCCTATACCTCCAGCTATTCCAATATTTATAACAGTATTTATCTTATAATCATCTACTAATATTTGAGTACAAACAGCCGCATTTACTTTACCTATTCCACTCTTTACAATTACTACTTCTTTTCCAAAAATTCTACCTTTATTAAAGCACATATTTGCCTTTTCAATTTTACTTTCAACCTGCATTTCATCTATTAAAATTTGTACCTCTTCTTCCATGGCACCTATTATTCCAATTCTCATATTAATAACTCCTTCCTATGCTTTCCTTTAGTGCTTCTATTATTTCCTTTTCACTAACATCTATTTTTATTTTACAAGCACCAATATTTTCTAGTAATGTGAATTTTATATTATTACCTTCCATTTTCTTATCATGCTTTATAGAATACAAAAACAAGTCTAAATTGTCAACTTTGTAAAAGGTTTCTATATTTATTTTTTTATAGAGATTCTCTATCTCTTTATAGACATTTGTATTCAATTTTAATTTCATTTCAGATATTTTTATGGAGGTTAAACTACCTAACGCTACTGCTATACCATGTGGAACTAAATAATTTGAATCTGATTCTATAGCATGCCCTATAGTATGTCCAAAGTTTAATACATTTCTATATCCTAGATCCTGGTAATCTTTCTCAACTACCGAAGCCTTAATTTTTAAACACTCTTTAACTATATATAATAATTTATCATTTTCTAATTCCATTATAGCTTTAACATTTTCTTTTATATACTTTAATAGCTCTGAACTTTCTATAAGACCATATTTTATAACTTCACCAAGGCCACTTATAAACTGCAATTTATTTAAAGTCTTTAGAAAGTTAACGGAAACAAAGACAAATATAGGATCATAAAAACAACCTATAGCATTTTTAATTCCCTTTATATTATAAGCTACTTTACCGCCTATAGCACTATCTACTTGCGATATTAATGTAGTAGGTACATTTATATATTTTATACCTCTCATAAATGTTGCAGCTACAAATCCAACTATATCTCCAACAATACCTCCACCAAAAGCAATTAATATGCTATTTCTATCTGCATTATTTTCTATTAAAAAATTATAAATTTCTTCTACAGTTTTATAAGTTTTATTTTCTTCGCCCTGATTAAAAACAAAAATTTTATAATTATAATTTTTCATCAGTAATTTTAGCTTTTTTTCATACAATGAATAAACTTTATCATCGGTTATTATATAAAATTTATCTGTACTTTTTAATTTGTGCTCATTAAAAGCTAAAAATATTTTACTAATATCATTATCTATATAAACCTTATAATTTTTGTTTTTATTATTTATACAGATTTCTTTCATATACTTTCTCCTTAAAAACTATATCTATAGGGTTTCATAGCAAAAATTTAATTTATACAATATTTTAATTTCCATAAGAAAATTTTTTTTATAATGAATGAAAAATGAAGAATGAAAATTATGATTAAAACTTCACTATATTTATTATAAACTTATGTTAATTTATATGTAAAATATAATTGATTTTAATATTCTTACCTTTTAATTAAAAATAAAATCTTATAATTTAGATTGTAAAATAAATTTTTTTCATTAAAAATCCCTAGAATTAAATTTATCCTAGGGTATTAATAACAATATTTTGTATCTTTTAATTTTAAGTTTATTTTTTTAATACTTTAGCTGAAAGTACTGATTTCGCAACTAATTCCTTTTGGCTATTATACATAGATATTTCTACCTTTGAATAATATCTTCCTCTATCTAAAACTTCAGCGTAGACATCTATTACTCTTCCCATTTGAACAGGTTTTGTAAAATATGATGAAAAACTATCTATTGCTACATTTGCATTACTATTTTGTCTAAGTGCCATAGTTCCCATAGTTGAAAGCATCATATTAAGTACATTCCATGATGCTGTGCCTATAGAATCTAGCATTTCTGGCACTATTTCACCCCAAAAATGCATAGTATCCTTTTGAGCTTCAAACTCAAAATTCTTTATTATTAAATCATCCATAGTTTCCCCTACATGAGGCTGTCTTACTGCTATTTGCATAGCTTTAATAACATCCTCTCTGGATATAACTCCTACTAATTTCTTCTTATTAACTACAGGACAAAGTTTTATTCCTTCCCATGCCATAATATGAGCTGCATAAGCTAATGTAGTAGTAGGAGAAACCCCTATAGGTTCTTTTATCATAATTTTTTCTATTAATTCACTATCATCTGTATTACTAGGAATATCTGCTAAAGTAACAATTCCAACAACTTTATGCTCTTCATCAATAACAGGATACCTTTCATGTTCAGTTTCAATAACTAGATCCTTTAATTTTTTAATATCATCTTTTGTAGTAAGATAAGAAGGATGAGCTTCCATTATATCTTCTACTAAAATAATATCCTTTTTAATGTTATTTTCAAAAATTGCTCTATTAATCATACTAGCTACTGTAAAGGTATCATAGGTAGAAGAAATAAGAGGAAGATGCTTTTCATCTGCTAGATTTATAATTTCTTTACTACAATCAAATCCTCCTGTAATAAGTACTGCACAGTGATTTTCAAGTGCAAGTTTTTGTGCTTCTTCTCTATTACCCACTATAAGTAATGATCCTGGATTTATGTATTTTGGTATAGTTTCAACTTCCATTGCACCAATTACAAATCTATCTAAAGCTTTATCAATTCCATCTTCTCCACCTATTATCGTTCCTTCAACAATATTAGCAATATCTCCAAAAGTTAATTTATCTATATGCTTTTTCTCTAACTTTTCAACTCTAACAGTTCCAACTCTTGAGATTGTATTAACAATTCCTATAGCCTCACACTCTTTAATAGCTCTATAAGCAGTACCTTCACTAACTCCTAGTTCACTACTTACACCTCTTACAGAAATTTTAGTTCCTATATCTAATGAGAGTATATACTTTATAATCTCTTCGTGCTTTGACATGATTTACCTCTCTTCCTTCCGTAGTTCTTCAGCTATCTTTTCAATTCTTCTAAGTCTATGATTAACACCTGATTTACCTACTGGCGGATTTAGCATTCCACCTAATTCTTTTAAAGATTCATCAGGATATTCTAATCTTAACTCTGCAATTTCTCTTAAATTTTTCGGCAATCTATTAAGTCCAATCTCATTTTGAATCATTTTTATACTCTCAACCTGTCTTACTGCTGCATTTACTGTTTTACTTAGATTAGCAGTTTCACAGTTAACAAGCCTATTTACATTGTTTCTCATTTCCTTCATTATTCTTATATTTTCAAGCTCTAAAAGAGAACTATGAGCTCCTATAATATTTAATAGATCTACAATTTGCTCTCCCTCTTTAATGTAAATCACATAGCTACTTTTTCTTTGAATTACTTTGGAAGACAATCCATAACTATTAATTAAATTGCTTAATTCATTTGCATAATCTAAATTATGAGTTACAAATTCTAAATGATAGGTTTTTTCAGGATTACTAATGCTTCCTCCGCCTAAAAAAGCACCTCTAATATAAGCTCTTTTATGACTTTCTTCACTTATTATTCTTTCAGGAATACTATAGTCTAATCCTAAAAAGTCCTTATTAGTTAGAACTCCTACTTCCAATAATAATTCCTTAACATTCATATCTTCTGTTATCATAACTACATATACGTTATTTTTCTTTAATGAATTGCTTCTTTTTACTAATAATTTTGTATGTATATTAAAATGCTCTTTTAATAGTTTAAATATAAGTCTAGCAATAGCTGGATTTTCAGTAATAACTTTAAAGCTCATTGCTTTATTAGCTCCAAGGCCTAAAGTTCCACTAGCTTTCATTATTCCAGAAAGCTCAGCTATTGCTTCTTTTTTATTTAGGTCAGTATACCTGCATATTTCATTTTTTACCTTTAGTGAAAACGACATAACTAACTTTTCTCCCTATCCTCTCTAAATTCTTTTAGCATCTGTGATAAATAAAAGAATTCCAGGATTCTTTTCTCATCATAAAATAATTTCTTTCTCATAACAGTTTCTACTAAAATTGCTGCTAATTTGTCCTCATCATGTTTTATATATCCATTTTTAAGCTTTACAAAATTACTCTTAATATATTCAACACCTAGATCCGAATTGTATTCTTCATCTAACATTACTAATTGAGGATTTTTATTTAGACATTTTTGCTTATCTTCTTCACTTAAAGCTTCACTGTTTACAATTACATAGTCTACTATGTCCTTTGAAGAATGTTTATAAATAGCACTAATATGATCCTGGACACTATAATTATCACTTTCTCCTGGTTGAGTTAATATATTTGATATATATATCTTTATAGCTTTAGTTTTTAGAATGGCATCTTTAATTCCGTCTACTAACAAATTTGGAATGATACTAGTATAGAGACTTCCAGGTCCTAATACAACTGCATCTGCTTCTAATATGGCATCAATTGCATCTTGTACTGCCTTTGCACCTCTAGGTTCAATGTAAACTTCATCTATTCCACTTTTAAACTTTATGCATTGTTTAGGAATATTTGATTCACCTTTAATAATAAAACCATTTTTTAATCGTGCTGAAAGAGTTATATTTTCTAAAGTAACAGGAATAACTCTTCCAGTTACCGCTAAAACAGAACAAGTTTTTTTAACTGCTTCATGAAAATTATCTGATATTCCATCCATAGCTGCTAAAAATAAGTTCCCAAAATTTTGATTTTCAAGTCTTCCATCTTTAAATCTATATTGAAACAACTCCTCCATAATCGGTTCTGTATAAGCTAATGCAGTTATGCAGTTTCTTATATCTCCTGGTGGAAGCATTCCTAAGTCCTTTCGTAGAAGTCCTGAACCACCACCATCATCTGCAACTGTAACTATTGCTGTAATATTACTGGTATATCTCTTTAAGCCACTTAATAAAGTGGAAAGCCCTGTGCCTCCACCTATTACTACAATCTTAGGTCCTTTTACTAATATTTTTTTCTCATATATTAATTCCCCTAAGCTTTTTTTATTAAAAGATAAACTGTCCACATCTAGACTTCCTAAAGAAAGCATCTTCTTAGTATAACCTTTAAATCCGTTATAAGTAATAACTACTCCTATTGTAATTATTCCAATAAAAAATAATATATATTTATTTCCAAGAGAATTTTTATTTATAATCTCTAAAATACCATATATGAAAACAAATATTCCAAATAACATTTGACCAATCCATCTCTTAATACCTATGCCTGGCCTCAACCAGTATTTAAGCTTCATAGCTTTCCAGCACCTCTACTTATATCTTCATTTACATCCCTATGATCAACTGTTACACTATATCCACTATGACTTAAAATTTCATGTACTTTGTTCGCAATGGCAACAGATCTATGTCTTCCACCTGTACAGCCAATAGAAATAATAAGCTGCCTTTTTCCCTCTTTTTTATAATTAGGTAATAGAAACTCTAGCATATCTATTAGTTTATCTATAAATTGCTCTGTTTCTACTTTACTTAAAACATAATCTCTTACTGGTCTATCATTACCTGAATAAGGCTTTAGTTCTGGTATATAGTATGGATTTGGTAGAAACCTTACATCAAATACTAAATCTGAATCTACAGGTATTCCATATTTAAATCCAAAGGATAAAACATTTATAAATAATTGGGTTTCTATTTGTCCCTGCTCACCAAAAATATTAGTTATTTCTTCATTTAAATCTTTGTTACTTAATTTAGTTGTGTTTATAATATAGTTGGCTTTTTCTCTAATAGCCTTTAATTTTTTCTTTTCAATAGTAATTCCATTAATTACTCTGCCTTCAGGTGCTAATGGATGCTTTCTTCTTGACTCTTTATATCTCTTAACTATTACTTCATCAGTGGCTTCTAAAAATAATATTTCATATTTATATCCACTTTCATTTAAATGCTGTAAGCTATCAAATAAATCATCAAAAAACTTTCTTCCTCTTATATCAACAACAACAGCAATTTTATCTATTTTTCCTTCAGTTTGGTAACAAGCCTCTGCAAACTTAGGAATTAATGTTGGCGGAAGATTATCAACGCAAAAATATCCTAAATCTTCAAGACTTCTTATAGCTTGAGTCTTTCCCGCTCCTGACATTCCTGTAACTATAACAAATCTCATATAACTCCATCCTTTATTAAATATAATTTATTCTAAAAAAGTCTAAAAATTTTAACCATAATTCTTAATTTTTAATTTCTAAAAAAGACTTTTTGTTATAAAATTAAAATATCATATAAATTAAATTTTTACTAACTAACCCTTGTTATTGATTCTATCTAAATTTAATGTATAATTCCCTCATTATACATTATAATAATATTTTTCATATAGTATTATACCATATCTACCTTAATTTTTGTGAGTACTACATTTTTAATTCTTATCATATTAATAATTAAAAATGTATAAAATATTTTTGTACTATCTTTTTAAAATTATTCTAAATGAGAAGTTTATTATTAAATTTAATAAAGTGGCGACTAAAAGTCACCACTTTATTATTTATCTTCACCAACTATTCTTACTTCTGTGTGTAATTCTACTGAAAAACTTTCAAAAACATTTTTTTGGACTAATGCAATTAATTCTAAAACCTGCTGAGCACTTGCATTCCCTTTATTTATAATAAATCCTGAATGTTTTTCTGAAACTTCAGCATCTCCAACATTTAACCCTTTAAGTCCAGCATCTTGTATAAGCTTTCCTGCAAAATACCCTTCTGGTCTTTTAAAAGTGCTTCCTGCTGATGCATATTCTAATGGTTGTCTCTGTGTTCTTCTTGATGTCAATTCATCAATTCTATTTTTTATTAAATCCTTCACCCCTGGTTTTAGATTTAATGTAACTTCTAATACAATATAATTATATTTGATTATTGCACTCATCCTATAAGAAAGCTCTAATTCTTCTTTTGAAAGAGTTTTAAAATTTCCTTCTCTATCTATTACCAGTGCACTCTCTATAACCTTAGACATTTCTCCATCATATGCTCCAGCATTCATTGTAGTTGCTCCACCAATGCTTCCTGGAATCCCACAAGCAAATTCAAACCCTGTTAATGAAGCCTCTAGTGCAGCATCAGACACATCACAAAGTAATACACCACTTTGAGCAATTATTTTATTTCCTACAACTCCAACTTTATCTAGTTTGGAAAATTTTATAACAACTCCTCTTATTCCACCATCTTTAACAAGTAGATTAGAGCCATTTCCTAATATAAAATAACTTTCATTATGCTTATTACATAGTTTTATAATCTCTTTTACTTCCTCATAATTAGTTGGATATACAATTACATCTGCTGGTCCACCTAATTTAAAAGATGTATGATCTTTCATTGGTGCATCTAATACTATATTTTCTTCTTTCAATATACTCTTTAATTCGATAAGCAATTCCTTGTTTTGATTCATTTCCTACCTCTTCTAAAAAAAATTATTTACACACAATATATAGTATAATTTATATAGTACAGTATAATCAACAACTATTAAACAATTTTACCTTTTTTCTGTAAATAATTTATAAATTTTTTCTCATCATAATTCATTATCAACTCATCGGGCATTTGTATATCTCTAACAAGCTTTTTCACAGAATCAAATTCACCTATGTTAAAACAAGCATGAGCATCACTACCAAACATAACTTTTACACCATATTTTTTACAAAGTTCTCCAATTTTATAGCAGTTTTCATCACTACCTTTTCTGGAACCATTAAGTGAACTATTATTAAGTTCTATGATTATATCTTTTTCCTTTGCCCTCATCACTACTTTTTCTGCATCAATTGGAAAACGTGGATTTCCTGAATGACCTATAATCATTACATTTTTATTATCCATAACCTTAATTAAGGCATTTGTATTCTCTTCTACTGTTCCAGGTTTTATACATACATCATGTAGACTTGCTATCATATAATCTAACTTATTTCCAATTCTTTCTGGAATATCTATATTGCCTTCATAATCAATTATATTAGCTTCGCATCCTCTTAAAATTTTAACACCATAAAGTTTTCTTGGAGTTACATCCAAATTAGCAAAATGAAATAAATGTGGTCCTCCAGGCATTTGTGGTGCATGATCTGAAACTCCTAAGACCTTAAGTCCTTTATTAGAAGCCTCTTTTATATTTTCAAGTAAAGTACTATAAGCATGACCACTAGCAATTGTATGAGTATGAACATCTACTACACATTTCAAGTTAATCACTCCTTAATTTTTCTTAAAGTATTTAAAAATAACTAATTAAAGTTGTCTAAGACTTTTTATATTATCAATATTCTTTAATAATATTGGTAAATATAAGTTAAAATAAACATCTATACTTGTTAGTTACTTTCTTGAAGATTACTAAAGTATTCTTTTATACTTTCAACAGCTCTAATATCCATAGAAGGTGTTGATAGTAATTCTTCATCACTTGCATTTTTAATATTTTCTACGCTCCCAAACTTCTTAAGTAATTCTTTTCTTCTCTTTTCCCCTATTCTAGGTATATCTTCTAATGTAGAGTATAATGTGGTTTTATTTCTTAAAGATCTATGATAAGTAATAGCAAATCTATGTACTTCATCTTGTATTCTTGTAATTAAATGCATACATTGTGAATTAATCCTTATAGGTAATTCTTCATTATTATAAATTAATCCCCTAGTTCTATGTTTATCATCTTTAACCATTCCACATACAGGAATATTAATATTTAATTCCTGCAGCACCTCTAATGCTATATTTACCTGTCCTCTTCCTCCATCCATCATTATAAGGTCAGGAAATACTGAAAATTTACCAGCACTTAAAGAAATTTTATTTTCTTTAATTTTTTTAATTTCCTCTAATCCATGATTAAATCTTCTAGTCAATATTTCTCTCATGGACTCATAATCATTAGCTCCCTTTACAGTTTTAATTTTAAATCTTCTATAGTCACTATTTTTAGGTTTCCCATCTTGAAATACTACCATAGTTCCAACAGAGTCCATCCCCATTATATTAGAGATATCATAGGCTTCAATTCTCTGTGGTGTCTCATCTAGACCTAAAACATCTGTCAATTCTGCTAATGCTATATTTTGTAATTCTTTATCTAATTTATGTTTAATTTTAAACATTTCTAAATCATGACTTGCATTTTTTTGAACCATGTCTAAAACTTTTTTCTTTTCACCTTTAATAGGCACTTTAATACTTACCTTATATTCTTTTTTCATAGAAAGATATTCCTCTAATACTTCACTATCTTCAATATGAGAAACATAAATCTGTTTAGGAATAAAAGCAGTTCCACCATAGAAACTTTTCATAAAATTACCTATAACCTCTCCTGGTTCTTCACTACCTGTATCATCTAATATAAAATGCTCTCTTCCTAAAATCTTTCCATCTCTTAAGAAAAAGATCTGAACACAACTATCTTTTTCATCCTGTGATATAGCAATAAAATCCTCGTTTTCAAAATGCACACTTATAATTTTTTGTTTTTCATTTATCTTTTCAATAGCTAAAAGCTTATCTCTAAGAGAAGCCGCTTTCTCAAAATCTAAGTTCATTGAAGCCTCTTCCATCTCTGTCTTTATCTTATTCACAATTTCTTTATCTTTGCCCGTTAATAAGTCTATAACATCATCTACAATCTTTCTATACTCCTCTTTAGAAATAAGCTTATCACAAGGAGCCTTACAAAGATTTATATGATAATTAAGACAAGGTCTTGAAGATACTCCATCTTTCTTTATAATTCTTTTGCAAGTTCTAAGCGGAAAAACTTTTTTAATTAAATCATAGGTTGTATATACTGCTGTAGCATCCGTATATGGTCCAAAATATTTTGCACCATCATTGCTCATATTTCTAGTGACAATAACTCGTGGAAAATCTTCATTTGTTGTTATTTTAATTAATGGAAAGTTCTTATCGTCTTTTAATAAAATATTATATCTAGGACTATATTTTTTAATTAAATTACACTCTAGTATTAAAGCTTCTATTTCTGAATCTGTAACAATATATTCAAATTCCGCAATATGCTTAACCATAGCCTTAACCTTTTCACTATGATTTTTAGAACTTTGAAAATATTGTCTTACTCTATTCTTTAAATTTTTAGCCTTCCCAACATAAATTACCTCTCCAAGAGAATTTTTCATTAAATATACTCCAGGACTATTAGGTAAATTTTTAAGATGGAATTGAAAGTCGAACATATTATCACCTCTTTAAGAAAATGCAAAATGCACAGTTCACAATGCACAATTAAGGATGAAATTATTTTTAGACAAAATAATTTCTTTAATATATTTTTTTGATTAGCAATACAATTGCTAATTGTGTGGTGAACACTGTTTGTCGCTACAGTTAATCAACTATAAATTTCTCAGCTTATGCTGAGAAATATCCTTAATTGTGAATTGTGCATCGTGAATTGTGAATTGAATTATCTCTACATCTTAGTTAAAAGAATTTAGGTAAGCTTAAAGATACATAAATAATGCTCAATAATATAACTATATTTTCAGTGACCTTTCCCCTAAAAGAATTGGTACTAAAAGCTAAGGGAAATTTAAACTTTTTATTATTTATTGGATATAAAACAGGTATACCTTGTTTTGTACACATATCACAAATTAAATGAGATCCATAAGTTGCTAAAAAATAGTAATATGTTTTTCCAAGATCATATGCAGTGCAGAAGGTTGCTAAAATTCCTGTAAAAATTAACATACCAAAAACACTATGAGTAAAACCTGTTCTATGAGTGGATAATCCTAAGAGAATTAAGGTTATTCCTATTACCTTCAATATTGGATCACTTTTATAAAAACTATCTATGTACAATGCTAACGTACCTAAAAAACAATAAAATATAACCTTTGTAGCATTATTTCTAAAAGGTAGTACATATTTATTGAAAAAACTTTTAGGATGGTCTGCATCAGGAAGCAATGCTCCTAATATGGAAAACACTAGACTTATTAATACATATTTCCCCGGCAATCTTTGACTTAAGAAAACAAAAACGCTTGCTCCTACACTTATGTGAGCTTTTCCCGTCATAACATCACCCCTTTAAATTTAAGAATCTAAAAATAACTATATATGGATACACAGTCTTAAAATAATGGAGAATTGAGAATTGACAGTTGACAATTCTCAATTGATTAAAGTTGTAAATTAAAATATTTAAAGGTAGCCACATTTAGCTATAAATTATTTTTTAAGATAGTTTATCTATATTATATACTTAATTCTTTAGAAAAATATTATTGATTAAAATAAGCACTTAAAATATCTTTAGCTACATCTGCTGCATTTCTGCCATAACCTTCGCCCTCTTCTAAAATTATAGCAAAAGCAATTTTAGGATTCTCATAAGGTGCAAAGCCTATAAACCAACTATGAGGAGTTTTATCTCCACTATCATGATCAGCTGTACCAGTTTTTCCACTAACCTGTACATTCCATAAATTAGCATTTTGTGCAGTACCTTGAGTTACAACAGATCTCATATACTTCTTTAATTTATTTGCATTTTCATTAGAAACTATATTCCCAACTTCTTTAGGTTCAATTTTAGAAACACTCTTTCCTTCTGAATTTACAATTTCTTTTACTATATTAGGTTCCATCATCACTCCATCATTTGCAATAGTGCTTGCTACTAAAGCCATTTGCATAGGACTTGCTAATACTCCACTTTGACCTATTCCACTTTGTGCTATATTCCCTGCCTCATATTTTTTATAAGTAGGAAATCTGCTATCTTCTAATATCAAAGTTCTTGATGGAATTTCTTTATTGAAATAAAATTTCTCTGCTGTAGATTTTAGTGCATCATTTCCCATTTCCATAGCAAGAGTACCAAAAACTACATTACTTGAATAAGTAAATGCCTGTTCTAAATTTATATTTCCTAAAGCATTTCCATTATAGTTTTCTAAAGAAGTAGTTTCATTAAAATATATTTTACCATTATCCTCAAAAGTCCTATTCTCAACTCCAGACATATTTTCTAGCGCTGCTAATGCAGTTACTGCTTTAAAGGTAGAACCTGGTGGATATAGTCCTGCTGTAGCTCTATTTAGAAATGGTGTTTCCTTATCTTTTGTCAAAGTATCCCATTGTTCAGCCAAATTATTAGGATCAAAAGTAGGCTTTGAAACCATAGCTAAAACCTCTCCTGTAGCTGGATCTAAAGCTACTACTGAGCCTTTGTAATTTCCCAATGCATCAAAAGCAATTCTTTGAAGATTTGAATCCAGTGTAGTCACAACACTATCACCAATTCTTGTTTCATTGGAATTAAGATTAAAATAATCCTTTATGGGCTTATTTTCCTTACCGCTTAATACCTTATCAAACTTTTTTTCTAATCCACTCATTCCATAGACTACATCATAATATCCTAACACATGAGCAAATTTTTCTCCTCCAACATACTCTCTAGTTTGTTCAAATTCACCTGTCTTTTCTCCTTTTGTAAGTGCATTCATATCTCTATCAAATATAGTTCCTCTTAAAACTTTATTTCGTTCTGCTTGCTGTCTATTATTAAAAACGCTTTCTATAAATTTATCACTTTTAAAGAGATATAAATAGTTTATATAGGATATGATAGCTATAAAAAACACCAGAAAAACTAATAAAACTGTTTTAATGCTTTTTGATATATTCTTATTACTACTCATAATTATTTCCATCCTCTGAAATTTTTTGAATTATACCGAGAGAAAAATATGTTATTAATAAAGATGTTCCCCCATAACTCACTAGTGGAAGCGTAATTCCTGTAAGTGGAATAGCTCCAGTAACTCCTCCAACTATAACCAATGCTTGAGAAGCTATCATTGTACTATATCCTACTGCTAAAAGCCTTGAAAATTTATCTTTAACATAAATTGCTGCCCTCATACATCTATAAAATAGTAAAAAGTATAGCATTAATATTGCTATTCCTATCAACATTCCCATTTCTTCACATATAGCAGAAAATATAAAATCCGTAGTTACAACTGGTACAAACTTAGGATATCCAAGTCCTAAACCGGTTCCAAATATACCACCTTCTGCCATAGAAATTAATCCTTGTACTAATTGAAGTCCTTCAGCATATCCATATTTCCAAGGATCCCTCCATATCATTACCCTAACTTTAACATGTCTAAATAAAAAATATCCTGCAATTGCTCCTAACACGAATAATCCCAAAGAAATTATTACATATTTCTTCTTTGAAGTAGCTATATATAACATAGTTACAGAAATTCCAAAAAAGATTAAGGCTGAACCCAAATCTGTTTGAAGCAGCATAAACACTAAGCATATCATAACAACTACTGCTGGTTCTAATAGGCTTAATATGTTATTAATAGTTACATTCTCCTTGTTACCTTCCTTCATAAAAATATTCTTTATATATTTTGGTGCTTCCCCATAATCTTTTAACGAAGAAGCTAAATAAGCAACAAGAGTAACTTTTCCAAACTCTGACGGCTGAAAACCAAAACCACCAATAAACACCCAGTTTTTAGCTCCACCTATTTCACTACCTAATAGTGTACCCATAGACATAAATACAAGTGTTACAATAAGATAAAAATATTTATAGTTACTAAAACTCTTTAAATCCGGAAGTATAACTACAGTTAAAATAAAAGTAGCTATTCCCAAAGTAAAAGATATCATTTGCTTTGCTGCCAAAAATGTTCTTGTACCATCTTCTATTACTCTTCCCCCAGATATAGGAAGATCTAATCTATAAAGCATAGCAATACCAATTACAGCTAATACATTTGAAAATAATAATATATATTTATCCCCATCTGGAAAAAATTTTTTTATTATAAAATGTGAATAAGCTAAAAGACCACACATTACTCCACCCATAACCAATGATCCTTTATCATAATTAGGAGAAATAAGAGTTACATTAACAAAAAGTATAATAGTTAACAGGTATGTAAGTCTTAAAACTCTTTTTTCTTCTCTTAAGCTATTCATGCCTTTCTCCTTTCATAACTCACTATTGGAGAACCTTAAATATAGAAGAGCCTACTTTAATTCTATCTCCTCTTCTTAAGGTTACTTTACTAGCTATTTTTACATCATTTACAAAGGTACCGTTAGTACTACCTAAATCCTCTAATATATACTCATTATTTCTCATATATATTTTCAAATGATGTGAAGAAACATATCTATCACTTAAAATAACCATATTATCCTCACTTCTTCCAATAGTAAGGTAATCATTTATTGGTATTACACCTCCATCTTGAAGTTCATAATTTTGTCCCTTATCCATAATTTCAAGACCAAATTTTACTGCATTAGATTTTTTAGGTCTTCTTTTTCCTTCATTTTTCATATCATTATACATAATCTTAAGGGCATAAACTATAATACAATATACTATTATGATGATTACAACTTTGAATATTAAACTTACATTTGCCATAAGACGTTAAACTCCTTCAAAAGTATAGAATTGTGACTAGCAATCTATGCTAGTCACAATTAATTATATCATTTTTTTAAGATATTGTCCTGTGTAAGAATTACTACAATTACAGATGTCCATAGGACTTCCTGTACATAGAATAGTTCCCCCTTTATCTCCACCTTCAGGACCTAAATCAATAATATAATCTGAACATTTAATTACATCTAAATTATGCTCAATTACTACTACTGTATTCCCACCTTCTACTAACCTTTGAAGTATAGATATAAGTTTATTAACATCATCTATATGAAGTCCTGTAGTAGGTTCATCTAAGATATAAAGAGTTTTCCCTGTACTTCTTTTTGATAGCTCATAGGCTAATTTTATTCTTTGCGCTTCTCCACCAGATAAAGTAGTAGAAGGTTGCCCTAACTTAATATATCCTAATCCAACATCCATTAGCGTTTGCATCTTAGTAGATATCCTAGGAATATTTTCGAAAAACTTTAGCGCTTCTTCAACTGTCATCTCTAACACATCATCTATATTTTTCCCCTTATATTTAACTTCTAATGTTTCTCTATTGTATCTTTTTCCCTTACATACTTCACAAGGTACATAAACATCAGATAAAAATTGCATTTCTATTTTAATTATTCCATCTCCTCTACAAGCTTCACATCTGCCACCTTTTACATTAAAGCTAAAACGTCCTGGCTTATATCCTCTCATTTTAGCTTCAGGTGTTACTGCAAATACTTCTCTTATTAAATCAAAAACACCAGTATAAGTAGCAGGATTACTTCTTGGAGTTCTTCCTATTGGACTTTGATCAATATTAATTATCTTATCTATTTGTTCATGCCCTAAAATTTCCTTATGTAATCCTGGAATTTTTTTAGAATTATTTATTATCTTATTAAGTCCTTTATAAAGTATTTCATTTACAAGAGTACTTTTACCTGAACCTGAAACTCCAGTTACAGATGTAAATACACCTAGCGGAAAATCTACAGAAACATTTTTTAAATTATTTTGCTTACCACCTATAATTTTAATAAATCTTCCATCTGCTTTTCTATATTCATCAGGCAGTTCTATTTTCTTTTTACCACTTAAATATTGTCCTGTAATAGAATTTTCACAATTCATAATATCTTCAATAGTACCAGAAGCTATTATCTCGCCACCATGTTCACCTGCTCTAGGCCCTATATCTACAATATGATCTGCTGCTTTCATAGTATCCTCATCATGTTCAACAACCACTAAAGTATTACCTAAATCTCTAAGATGTTCTAAAGTTTTAATCAACTTATCATTATCTCTTTGATGAAGTCCTATGCTTGGTTCGTCTAATATATATAGTACCCCCATTAAACTAGATCCAATTTGAGTTGCAAGTCTTATTCTTTGAGCTTCTCCTCCAGATAGTGTTCCAGCAGAACGAGTTAAATTTAAATAATCTAATCCTACATCTTTTAAAAAATTTAATCTATTTCTTATTTCTTTTAATATTTGAGCAGCTATTATCATATTTTTTTCTGAAAGTTTTAAGCTATCTAAATATGATATCTCATCTAGTATAGACATAGAAGAAAATTCATGTATATTTTTTTCTCCTACAGTAACAGACAAGGCTTCTTTGCTTAATCTTGCCCCCTTACATTTTGGACATGGATTATCACTCATATATTGCTCTATTTCTCTTTTTATGTAGTCTGAACTAGTTTCAAAATATCTTCTTTTTAAATTGTTTATAACCCCTTCATAGGCATGATTATAAACACCTGTTTTAAACTCTTTAGTATATTCTACTTTAATTCTATGTCCTTCTGTTCCATATAATAACACCTTTATAACTTCTTCTGGTAATTCTTCTATAGGCGTATCTAATGAAAACTTATATTCTTTTGATAGTGCTTTTAATACGGAAAATGTCCATGACTCTTCTTTTAAACTGCCTTCTCCAAAAGTTATAATAGCTCCATCCATGATACTCTTACTTCTATCAGGAATAACTAAATTCTCATCTATCTCCATAAGTGTTCCTAATCCATCACAGTTATCACATTTTCCAAAAGGTGAATTAAATGAAAACATTCTTGGAGATAACTCCCCTATACTTATACCACAATCTGCACAGGCAAAATGTTCACTGAATAATATATCCTCACCATCAATTATATTGGCAATAACTAATCCTTCTCCAAGTTTTAGCGCTGTTTCCAAAGAATCATTTAGTCTAGCTTCTATTCCATCTTTAATTACTAGCCTATCAATCACAATTTCAATAGTATGCTTTTTATTTTTTTCAAGCTTAATTTCATCCTCAATTAAATCTACTAAATTTCCATCAATTCTAGCTCTTACGTAACCATTCTTTTTGATGTTCTCTAGTATTTTCACATGTTCTCCCTTTTTTCCTCTAACAATAGGTGACAGGATTTGAAGTTTTGTTCTTTCTTCTAAACTCATAATTCTATCCACTATTTGATCCACAGTTTGTTGAGTAATTTCTTTACCACATTTAGGACAATGTGGAGTACCTACTCTTGCATATAATAATCTTAAATAATCATATATTTCTGTAACGGTACCTACTGTAGAACGAGGATTTCTACTTGTGGTCTTTTGGTCGATAGATATAGCTGGAGATAGTCCTTCTATATATTCAACCTCTGGTTTATTCATTTGTCCTAAAAATTGTCTTGCATAAGCTGAAAGAGATTCTACATATCTTCTTTGACCTTCTGCATACAATGTATCAAAAGCAAGAGAAGATTTACCTGAACCTGATAAGCCGGTAAAAACTACAAATTTATCTCTTGGTATTTCTAAATCAACATTCTTTAAATTATGAACTTTTGCTCCTTTTATAAAAATTTTATCTCTCATAATTTACTCCTTTTTAACTTTAAATTTCTTTTCTTAATTTAATAATTTCATCTCTAAGCTGTGCAGCTCTTTCAAATTGTAGGTCTTTTGCAGCTTGTTTCATTTCTTCTTCTAATTTGTTAATATAAGAAGTTAAATCTATTCCTCTATCTTTGTCATCACTAGTATATTCTACTGTTTCTTCCGCTACAGTTGAAATTTCTAATATTTCTCTTATATCTTTCATTACAGTTCTAGGAGTAATATTATGTTTTTCATTATACTCCATTTGTATTTTTCTTCTTCTATTTGTTTCTCCTATAGCTTTTTCCATAGAGTTAGTTATATTGTCACCATACATTATAACCTTACTTTCAGAGTTTCTTGCTGCCCTCCCTATAGTCTGAATCAAAGAAGTTTCTGAACGTAAGAAGCCTTCCTTATCCGCGTCTAATATGGCAACTAAAGCTACTTCTGGAATATCCAATCCTTCTCTTAAAAGATTAATTCCAACTAAAACATCAACTTCACCTTTCCTTAAATCTCTTATAATCTTCATTCTTTCAATGGTATCTATATCTGAGTGAAGATATGTAACTTTAACACCTAAGTCCTTAAAATATTTAGTCAAATCCTCTGCCATCTTCTTTGTAAGAGTTGTAACTAATACCCTAAAACCTTTATCTATGGTATTCCTAATTTCACTATATAAATCATCTATTTGACCTTTTATAGGCCTAACAATAACTTCAGGATCTAAAAGTCCCGTAGGTCTTATAATCTGCTCTGCCACATTTTCTGAATGTTCAGCTTCATATTTTGAAGGAGTAGCGCTAACAAATACAACTTGGTTTAAAATCTTTTCAAATTCCTCAAACTGTAATGGCCTATTATCATAAGCAGAAGGTAATCTAAAACCATATTCTACAAGAGAAGTTTTTCTTGATTTATCTCCACCATACATAGCTCTTATTTGGGGTAAAGTAACATGACTTTCATCTATAAATAACAAGAAATCATCCGGAAAATAATGTAATAAAGTTTGTGGTGGCGTACCCTTAGCTCTTCCATCTAATATTCTTGAATAGTTTTCTATACCAGTGCAATATCCAACTTCTCTTATCATTTCAATATCAAAGTTAGTTCTTTGCTTTAATCTTTGTGCTTCTAAAAGTTTGTCTTGATCTTTAAGCTCTTCTAATCTCACTTCTAATTCTTGTTCAATTTGAGATATAGCTAATTCTAATTTATCTTTTGAGGTGGCAAAGTGAGAAGCAGGGAAAATAGAGATATGTTTTCTACCAGCTATTATTTCTCCTGTTAATACATCAAATTCTCTAATTCTATCTACTTCATCTCCAAAAAATTCTACTCTAATACCCTTATTAGTGGATGATGCTGGAAATATATCTAAGACATCACCTCTAACTCTAAAAGTACCTCTTACAAAATTAATATCATTTCTTTCATATTGAATATCTACAAGTTGTCTAATTATTTCATTTCTTTCTTTTTCCATACCTTCTCTAATGGAAACAGTAAGTTTTTTATACTCTTCTGGATTACCTAATCCATAAATACAAGATACTGACGCAACTACTATAACATCTCTTCTTTCTAAAAGAGCAGATGTAGCAGAGTGTCTTAATTTATCAATTTCATCATTTATACTAGCATCTTTTTCTATATATGTATCGGTTTGAGCAACATAAGCCTCTGGTTGATAATAATCATAGTAAGATACAAAGTATTCAACAGCATTTTCAGGAAAAAATTCCTTAAATTCTGAACAAAGTTGTGCAGCTAAAGTTTTGTTATGTGCTAATACCAAGGTAGGTTTTTGAACTTTTTCTATTATATTAGCCATAGTAAAAGTTTTCCCTGAACCAGTAACCCCTAATAAAGTTTGAAATTTCTTACTTTCTATTATTCCATCAGATAAACTTTCAATAGCCTGTGGTTGGTCACCCATAGGTTTAAACTTAGAATGTATTTTAAATTCATTCATTTTCTCACCTCACTAATCATCAGAATCTTTTTTATTTTTTATCTTATTAAGAATTTCTTCAAAACTTTTTTCTACTTTCATTATTTTCTTTTTATTAGGGAAATCTCTAGGTACAATTACTACTCCCATTCTACTACCACTTTCAATTCTATTTTTATTAAATTCCACAATTTCCCCTGTTCTTCTCTTAATTTTAATCCATAGTGTAGAAGGTATCTGTTCCATAAATTGAAATATATCTTCATCATTTATCATTTTTATATCATTTATTTCTAATATCATATCCCCAGATTTTAATCCCATTTCACTTCCTAATGAACTAGGTGCTACATCTAATATCATTATTCCTTCGTCATTACTAACATAAATAGGTTTACCTTTAAGTTCTTTTTTTCTATCAAATACCGCAATCGCTTCATGAGCAAAAGGCATAAATAATAATAGTGCTATTTGATATATGAATCCAAAATTCCCCAAAGGAGATAGTATTATTAATGCTAATCCAAAAACTGAAATTAAAGTACCTGAAAATAAAGTTTTTTCTTTTTTACTTCTAGTAAAGGTAGAAGAATTGTATCCTACTACTGCATATATAGGTAGTAAACCTAAGGCTACAGTCTCAAAAAGTAGCTTGTTCACATTATGATTTAATATAGGCCACCAATTAGGTGCTATTACTTGACTTCCACCATTAGACGCAACAGTTTCCATTACCATTAGTACTATTGGTAATGCCCAATATCTTTTAAAAGCAAAACCTCCAATAATAGTATTATTTCTATTTCCAAACACCGGAATAGACCCTCTTTTGCCATCTAATATAACTAATATTCCTTCTACAAAATGCATAACACCAACTAAAGCAATTAAATTTACTATGTCTACATTAAAAATATTTAATGTGGGTATATTTAACATTTTAGATAGTAACGTAAATATTAATGAAAAAATTCCTAGTACTGCTCCTGAGTAAGATAAACATATAAATCTAGGATTAAATATCATTAAAATCATAGAAACCATGAAGATAATATAGACATTAGAATTTATATCAAAAGCAACTCCTAAGTATACTATTAATATACTTGCTATAGTTCCTCCAAAAATACCCATAACAATTTGTGATATAGTAAGCTCAAAAGCAGAAGTACTATTTTTCCCCATTATCATCTGCTCAATTCTTGCTGTTTTCTTATTTTGAATATAAAATATAAAGCTTAGTACAACTAGAACCAAAGCATGAGTTGGATTAACTATAGCATAGGATACTTTACTTAGCGTGTATTTTAATAACTCCATTCTTATAAGTCCCCCCATTATTAGTTATAAATACTTTTAAAATTGATATTAGGCATATAAAAGAAAATAATTAATTAAAGATGAGTCATATATTTTGCATCAAAGAAAGAGATATATTTTCACCATAACTACATTATGATAAAATTCTAATTATTCAATATTATGAATATAGATACTCATACTGAACAGTTGTTTTTTTAAATGCCTTACTTATATAAATTGTAGTTTTATTAGTTCCTTCAATTAGCAGCCGAGAATTAAAAATTTAAAATTAATTTTTCTATATTTGGAATTGAATATTTTAATCATTAGTATAATTTAGAATATATCTAATGTATATAAATTTAGTATCTGCCTACAAAAGGCAGATACTAATATTGTAACTCTTAATAAATCACCATTTTGAAATTTATAATGAACAATTACCTAACTTTTTCTTTAGCAATTTCTAATGCTTTCATGAATTGTGGATCATTGCTTCTATCATAAGGTCTTTCCCTTAATTCATCTGGATATTTTACTTCCACATCAGGTTTAATTCCTAATCCATGAATATTTTTTCCATTAGGTGTGAAATATTTAGAAATGGTAACCTTTAGTGCTGTGCCATCACCAAATCCATCTCTTTCTCTATAGAAGGTAGTTTGAACTACACCTTTTCCAAAGCTTTTTTCTCCAACTAAAGTAGCATATCCATAGTCTTGAAGTGCACCTATAAATATTTCTGAAGCACTTGCTGTACCACCATCAATAAGTACTGTTATAGGTAATCCTATATGATTTCCACCTACAGAATTATAGTCTTTTCTATTACCATTCTTATCTTCTGTGTAAACTATATTCTTACCCTTTGGAACAAATTGTGAAGTCATTTCTACTGTCTGATCTAAAAGTCCTCCTGGGTTTTCTCTTAAATCAACAATCAGACTCTTCATATCATTTTTTGTCAAATCTGCTAATGCATTAGAAAAGTTTTCAGAAGTATGTTCATCAAACATTGACACTTGAATATAACCTACACTATCTTCAATCATTTCATGTCTTACTGTTACCAGTTGAATTTCTTGGCGTACTATATTAAAATCCATCTTACCCTTTTCTTCTCTAGAAACTGTAAGTTTAACTTCTTCTCCTTCTTTTCCCTTCATCATGGAAGTTGCTTTTTCTAAGTCTTTTCCTGCAACTACATTACCATTGACAACTTCAATAATATCTCCTGGTAATATACCTGCTTGTTTTGCAGGCGAATTTTCGAAAGTAGTAATTACAACTATTTTATTTTCTTTAACACCTATTTGAATACCAAGTCCTACATAACTACCTGCTGTTTGAGTAGCAAAATCCTTAAATTCCTTTTCATCCATAAAAGTAGTATATGGATCTTTTACTGCCTCTACCATTCCCTTAGCAGCGCCTTCTACAAGTGCTTTATCATCAACTTCACCTATATAATATTTATCTATTTTATCTTTAACTGTATACAGCTTCTCAAAGGCCAATATATTTTCAAAGGTTTTTCTACTTACTAATACCTTTCCATTTGGTAGATTAAAAGATATAACATTTGTTAATACTGCTGTTATAATATTTGTTATAATTAAAAGTATAACGGTGTATGTAATATACTTCCTTTTAGTCTTCTTTTCTTTCTTCTGCCATTCAAAATTAAAATCTTTATTTTCATTACTCATTTAACTCACCTCTCAATTTAATACATATATATTATTTATGTAAATACCTAATAATTATAACATTTTTCAATAAAAATTTATCTCTTAATCATTTTCTCATAAGAACATATGTTTTGCAATGAATTTTTTAGCCACATAAAAAGAAAATAATCTGTCAAAAATTATGACAAAAAATATTCAACCATACTTACTAATTATTCTTTAAATATGCCTTAAACCAATAATTTTTTATAGATTAAAACAAGGCATGACATTATATTCTATCTTATAACGCCATGCCCAAAATTCTTCTATTAAACCTTTAAGAATTTTCTCATTGATATTATACTTGCAAGAGAACCAATTACCATTCCTCCAAGTAAAAATTCCCAAATTGTTACTTTTAATATATAACTTTTCGATACTAGGTTAAAACCTAATAGCATATCTGCAGCCTTTGTTTGTGCAAATCCATATAATCCATATAGTATTATAACAGAAATTAGAGCACCTAATATTCCTAAAAGTATACCTTCTATTATAAATGGCCACCTAATAAACCAATCTGTAGCACCTACGTATTTCATTATTCCAATTTCTCGTTTTCTTGAAAAAACTGTTATTTTTATAGTATTTCCTATTAAGAATAATGAAACTAAAACAAATACTAAAGCAGCAATTCCACCTATCATAGTTGCAGAATCAGTAAGCTTAGTTACCTGATCAATAAGCTGTCTGGCATCTTTAATTTTTTCTATTCCTGGAGCACCTTTAATCTTTACTAAAACATCATCTACTGCCTTAGGATTATCAACTCTAACTATGTAAGAACTTGGAAAAGGATTTTTCTTGTTAAATCCTGCTACTAACGCACCACTGTCATCTTGTAATTGTTCTTTCATCTTTTCCAGTGCTTGTTCCTTAGTCTCTAATTTAACTTCTAAAACACCATCTACTCCTTCTATTGTCTTCTTTAGTTTATCCTTATCTTCATTTTTTATATCATCTTTTAAATAAACTCTTGCTTCAACTTTTGAACCTAATTGATTTACTGCCTTATTAACATTTACTAAAGTTAATGAAACCACTCCTAGTATAAATAATGTAGCTGCAACAGTAGCTGCTGAAGCAATACTTAAAGTTTTATTTCTTTTTATACTTTTAAAAGCATCCTTTACAAAGTACTTAATAGAATCAAATCTCATATCCGTATTTACCCCTTTCTTCATCTCTTGCTACAGTTCCTTTTTCTATGGCAATAACTCTCTTCTTCATACTATCAACTATATCTTTAGCATGTGTAGCCATAACTACTGTAGTTCCTGCTCTATTGATATCACTAATAATATCCATAATTTCTAATGAAGTATCTGGGTCAAGGTTTCCTGTAGGCTCGTCCGCAATTAAAAGAGCTGGACTATTTACTATTGCTCTAGCTATTGAAATTCTTTGCTGCTCTCCACCTGAAAGTTCATGAGGGAAAGACTTATGTTTCTTAGAAAGCCCAACCATTGATAGAACCATAGGAACTTTTTTATGTATTTCTCTTTCACTTGCACCAATAACTCTTAGCGCAAAAGCAACATTCTCATATACATTAAGAGTTGGTATTAATCTAAAATCTTGGAATACCACTCCAATTTTTCTTCTATAATAAGGAATTTGTCTATGACTTAATTTAGTTAAATCTGTACCAGTGACAATTACGCTTCCTGCAGTAGGATCTACTTCTTTTAATAGCATTTTAATAAATGTAGATTTTCCAGCACCACTTGGACCAACTAAAAAAACAAACTCTCCCTTATTTATTTCTATATTCAAATTTGATAATGCAAGTACATTATTGTTATATACCTTAGTTACATTCTTAAATTCTATCATTTTTTTTCCTCACTCTCTTTGTAGCATTACTATTCCTTTCTCATGTACTAATTAAGTTAGAAATATTATAACATATTTTTTCCTCATAATATTAATAATAACAAAAAACTCGAAAAAAATATCGAAAAAAATAAAAAAACTAATGGAAGCATCATAATAATATTCCATTAATTTATAATAATTACATATAACTATATGTTTTGAAAATTTAATTCTATGATACCATAATTATAAACAAATAAAAATAAGTAATTTATGGAATAACCTGTATATATTTGTATGATACATATAAGATATAATTGTTTAAATTATATAAACTATGTTTTTTCCATGAATTTTGCGTTTTTCTTTATATGAAAAATACCATTTTACATGTTTCATTAGTGTCTTGCCTTAGATTCATTTCTTTATTAATTTTAAATTTAAATTAAAAACTTCCTAAAAACAAAAAACTGATGACGTTTCATTTTCGTCAACAGTTTTAACTAGTTAAATAATTATAATCATTTCTACATTAATATTTATTTTAATATATTAAGCTATATACCATAAAATTATATCTATTATTAATGAATAGCATAACATAAAGAAACATATTGATATTATTGAACCTATTAAATTAAAAAATTTATAATAATTTCTCCATTGATTTTGATAATTTAAAGGTTGCATATGTTGAGGCTTCATAAATGCCACAGCCCCTATAAATAAACCAAAACAAGACATCCAAATACCTATATTCACTGTACCTCTAAATAAGTTATAAATATTTATAGGCAAATCTTTTACTAAACAATATATTAGCCCTAAAACTGCTCCTAATATTAATGGAATTAAATATATTTTAAGTGAAATCTTAAAACTTGTAAAAATATCTTCAAATACTAATTGAGTCTTTGAACTTTGTTTTGTTTCATATTTCATCATTTATCACTCCCTTATTTAATTCGCAATGCACAGTTCAATATTATAGAATTTTATTAACAAAAGTCGAAATTTTAGAGCTAATTTACTTTTAAAGTTATCCAGCTACTTCTTATAAAGAACTCACAATGTATTGTTAGTAAAAAATCAATTTTCACCCTGTTATTAATTTTTCATTCTCAATCTTCCATTATTTTAAGTTGTGCATTGTCTTAAATTATGTATTGAAATGCTATGAAAAATAGCTATCTTAAACTATACATTAGCTTTTTAAATATTGTATTTATATATCAATATAAACATAATTTTTGATTATTCATTATTATAACATCTCTCCTCTAAAAAATCATTATTTTCTGTAAAATCTAGCTACAGAAGCTTGAAATACATTTTTCTTAAAAATATAAAAAAGTATATAAACTTAAAATTTAGTTTATATACTTTTTTATATTTTTTTATATTCTATATTTATATTCATATTTCTATTTCCTTTATCTTTCAATAGATTCTGATAAACCTTTAGCTGAAACAAATCCACCAAAAAGAATTACTTGAAAATTTATTTTTATCGTATTTATTACTTTTTATAATAAATTTCTCCTAACTTTAAAACTTTATTATTTGATTCTATCAACTTCTTCTGCTAAGTCTCTGCCATTAACTAATCCAGCAATAACTATTACTCCTAAAACTGTTTTTATTGTATTTATTAATTTCTTCATATAATCATCTCCCTAAAATTTATTTGTTAATTCATATTTATTAATCTTATATTTTAATTATAATGTATTAGTTAATATGAAGCCATTTAACATACACAAAGCTGCATATTAATATTACATTACTGTAATTTTCAATAATAATTTCTCCTTTGATTATCTAGTATATTAATACCCAAATACTTAATATTACTAATAATTTTAAATATTTCCTTTAAACCTCTTTCTATATTATCTATAATAAAGTCTATGTAATATTAAGATGTCTAAATAAATCTCAATTCTGACAAAAAATAAATAAAGAGTATATAAGCTAATTAAAAACTTTATATACTCTTACATTTTTATATGAAACCTTATGTTGTATTTTATTTTACAATTCATATTTTTATCCTCTTCACTAATACTTTATTCTTCAATTGATTTAGCTAACTCTTTTCCTGAAACAAATCCACCAATTATAAATGTTTTTAAAATTATTTTTATCATATCCATTAGTTTTTTCATAATTTTCCCTCCATATCTAAATTTTTATTTTTAATTATTTTTACTTCAACCTTATGATTTAATTATAAATTTTTGACACTAGCATAGCCATTTAACTATCTTACAAATTCACCTACTAATCTTACATTACTGTAATTTTAAAAAAATAAATAACAATAATGGATTATTTAATCATTTAAATCTCAAAATTTAGATAATACTAATCTAAGAACATAATTTAACTTTAATATATTGCCTTATTTTCTGCATAAAAAAACTTCACAAATATTACTTTGTGAAGCTTTCTATAATTTCTATTTTAATTCTAATCCTTTTTTAACTGATTTAACAATATCTGTTGCTGTTAGACCATAAGCTTTTAATAAATCTGCTGGTTTACCACTTTCACCAAATGTATCTTTAACTCCAACTCTAAGTACTGGAACTGGATGATTTGAAGTTACAACTTCACATACTGCTGAACCTAATCCACCAATCACATTATGCTCTTCTGCTGTTATTATTAGCCCTGTTTCTCTAGCAGCACTAGTTATAGCTTCTTTATCAATAGGTTTAATTGTATGTATGTTTATAACTTTTGCTTTTATTCCTTCTTCGCTTAAAGTATTTGCAGCTTCTAGAGCAGCATCTACCATTATTCCTGTAGCAATAATAGCAACATCTTTTCCTTCTCTTAATGTAACAGCTTTTCCTATTTCAAATTTATAATCAGTATTTGCATTTACTGCTGGAACCGCGCTTCTTCCAAGTCTTACGTAGCATGGTCCTTGATATTTTGTAACTGCTTCAATAGCTGCTTCTGTTTCAATAGCATCACTTGGACTTATAACTACCATGTTTGGTATACTTCTCATTAATGCTATATCTTCTATAGCTTGATGAGATGCTCCATCTTCTCCTACTGTTAATCCTGCATGAGTTGCACATATCTTAACATTTAACTTTGGATAGCATATTGAATTTCTTATTTGCTCAAATCCTCTTCCTGCTGCAAACATTGCAAAAGTACTTACAAAAGGAATTTTACCGCAACTTGCAAGTCCTGCTGCTACTGACATCATATTTGCTTCAGCTATTCCCATATTTAAAAATCTTTCAGGGCAAACTTTCTTAAAATCAGCTGTTTTTGTAGATTTTGATAAATCAGCATCTAAAACTACTATATTTTCATTTTCTTGACCTATTCTTGCAAGCGCTTTTCCATATGCTTCTCTTGTTGCTATTTTAGTCATTATGCTTCCCCTCCTATTTCTCTTAATGCTAAATCGCATTGCTCTTTATTAGGGGCAGATCCATGCCATCCCGCTTGGTTTTCCATAAATGATACGCCTTTACCCTTAATTGTTTTACATACTACCACTGTAGGTTTATTTGTTACTTTTTTAGCTTCTTCTATGGAGTTTTTAATAGCCACTAAATCATGTCCATCCTCTAATACTATTACATTCCAACCAAAAGCAGCAAATTTATCCGCTATTGGATTTGGGTTCATAACTTCAGATATATCTCCATCTATTTGAAGTCCATTATAATCAACAAAGGCTGTTAAGTTTCCCAACTTATAGTGTGCAGCACTCATAGCCGCTTCCCACACTTGACCTTCTTGAAGTTCTCCATCGCCTAAAAGAGTATATACTCTATATTCACTGTTATCTAGTTTTCCAGCCAATGCCATACCTACTGCTGTAGAAATACCTTGACCTAATGAACCTGTTGACATATCAACACCTGGAACATAGTTCATATTTGGATGTCCTTGAAGTATTGAACCTATCTTTCTTAATTTCATAAGTTCAGATTTTTCAAAAAATCCCTTTTCAGCTAATGTACTATATAAAACTGGTGCTGCATGCCCTTTGGAAAGTACAAATCTATCTCTCTTTGGATTTTTAGGGTTACTTGGGTCTACATTCATCTCATTAAAATATAATGTAGTTAAAATTTCAACTGCTGATAATGAACCACCTGGATGTCCTGAAGCTGACTCAGTTAACATTGTAACTATGTCTTTTCTTATCTCTTTAGCAATGTCTTTTAATTGGTCTAGTGTTCTTTCCATGCCTCTACCTCCTAGATTATCTTCTATAAACTATTATAACAATTTTATACTTTTTAACAACACTTACTTTAGACAATTCAAAATTCACAATCCCAAATTATTGAATAATATAGTTAATAAAGGAGTTGTGATTTTCACAACTCCTATATATTTAGTTATTTTTATTTTTATGCTTTAAATCTAAACTAAGCATTAAAGATGTATCAACTTTTTCCATATCATCTTTTGTCATATGACCTATTTTTTCTTTAAGTCTTCTTTTATCTAATGTTCTTATTTGTTCTAGCAAAACTACCGAGTCTTTATTTAATCCATACTCCTCAGAAGAAATTTCTACATGAGTTGGAAGTTTTGCCTTATTTATCTGAGAAGTAATAGCTGCGACAATTACTGTAGGGCTATATCGATTTCCAATATCATTTTGAATAATAATTACCGGTCTTACCCCACCTTGTTCCGATCCAACAACTGGACTTAAATCAGCGTAAAATATATCTCCTCTTTTCACAACAGTTGTCATTAGGCAATTCACTCTCCTAAAGCCTAGATTCATATTCTATGAAGTCACAAACATCTTGTTCCAAACCAAATTCTGCTATTTCTAAATTTAGTTCAGCCATAGATAAATATCCTTGCTTCATAGTCTCTATAAAATCGATGGAGTTTTCCTCCTCTATATATAGTATTATGGCTTCATCAATAAATTCACTATTTTTTTTATAATCTGCATTTAAACTTTTACTAATCTTTCCCAAAAGTGTTTTGGAGAGGTTCACACTTAATTTCTTTGAATCTGACATGGAAATTTAATACCTCCTATATAACTAATAACAACCATTATGTACAGTTTTAATTATAATTCAACAACTGTCAAGATGTCAAAGAAATTATGGGCTTTTTTCTACTTTCTACAACATTTTTTTACTTTTTCTGATAGTCTAAAAATTATACATAATTCCTAACTTTTATTACTTTACCACCTTTTATGTAAACTCTGGGCACTCTCTTGTTTATAGCACAAACAATTTCATAATTTATAGTACCTAAAAGTTCTGCTACATTATCAGCAGTAAATTTATTGTTATGGTCGTCTTCACCTATTAGTATAACCTCATTTCCAAGTTCTACACCATCAATGTTCGTTATATCTATCATACATTGATCCATACATATAGTACCAACTACTGGTGCAAATTTCCCATTAACAATAACTTTTGCTTTTCCGAAAAGTAATCTTGTATAACCATCAGCATATCCTACAGGAAGAGTAGCAATAACACTTTCTCTTTCCGTTTTGAATCTTCTACCATAACTTATATGTTCTCCTGGTGGTAAAGTTTTTATATGAATAATATTCGATTTTAATGACATTACTGGTTTTAACTTTATTTTATCTTTTACTACTTCATTTGATGGATAATATCCATATAATATAATTCCTGGTCTTACCGCCTCAAAATGAGTTTCTGGTAAATCAATGATTGCTGCACTATTTCCAATATGTCTATTATTAATTTTTATATTTAAATTTTTAAGTTTGCTGTAAAAGTCGTCAAAACGTTTCACCTGTAACTTAGTATATTCCTTGTCCCCTTCATCAGCTGATGAAAAATGTGAAAACAACCCCTCTATTTCTACGTTAGATAATTGACTAATTTTATAAATTTCATCAATACTTTTGTCATTTGGTAAGAATCCTATACGTCCCATACCTGTGTCCACTGCAATATGAATCTTGGCTATTTTATTTTTCTTACGAGCCATATTAGATAGCTCCTTGGCAAATTCATAGTTAATTACGGTCTGCTCAATATCATATCTTAATAAATTATCTATTAAATTAGGAGGTGTGAAACCAAGTACCATAATTGGTGCTTCAATTCCTGCTCTTCTTAATTCTACTGCTTCACTTATTACTGCAACTGCTAATCCATTGGCTCCATTTTGCAAAAGCACTGGCGCTATATCCACTGCTCCATGTCCATATCCATCTGCTTTTACTACTGCTATAACATTCTTACTTTTAGCAATTTTCCTTATCTCTCTCATATTGTAAGCTAGTTTATCTAAGTCTACTTCTGCCCATACTGGTCTTAAATGTCTAAACAATTTTTCCACCTCACAGTTAATTTAACTATCTTAATTTTCTATAATATCTCTAATTTGCCTTTTTGTAACTACATTCCTTCAAATTCATAATCTTCAATTTTTTCTAACTCTATAAAATTTTCATAAGTACATTTTACTTTTTCCTTACCCTTAATATCTAGAATACGGAACTCTTTTGGCAAACCGTTATTTAAATTGATATACATTACTCCTCTATGAATATTTTTATTTATCCCTGGAAGTAATAAATCAATAGCTAAACACTGTGTATTATCCACTTGATCAATAGAATAATTTATTTCTTCATTTGTATATAAAAGTCCTATAAATTCCCCTATAAAACAATACTTTAATACTTCATCAAAATCACTTGAAAGAGCATATTCTCTATTATTATGTTTATCTTTAACAACTAATTGATCGCTGTTAAAATCAAATACTCTCTCATCCTCTAATTCTAATATATATCTTGAATTCTTCATATAAGCTTGTTTACCCTTATAGGTCAAATTTTGCTTTGAATTATTCATTTCAATTATTACATCGCTTTTATACGCTTTTATATTTTTCAAATATTCAGTTATTTCCACTTCTTCTGTAACAGAACTTTTCAGCCCCCGTATCATGAAGAATATTATAGTTAAGACTATTAAACTGCCTATAGCTAGTAGTGAATTTCTTAATGGTTTATTCATAAAACATTCCTCCATATAAAGTAATACACTACTATATCTATTATAATTTTTTTAATACTATAACCAATTATTAAAGCTTATTAAATTTAAATTATTTATAACTTATCCATGAGCTTTTTAATACTATAAGGTAAGTACTCTATTAAGTGAGTAGCATTGACACAGAACATTTCTTCTGATAATAAATCTCCACAATACCCATGTATATATGCACCTAAATAAGTAGCTTTTAAAGGCTCATATCCCTGAGCTATAAAGGACGATATTACTCCTGTTAAAGCATCTCCCATACCACCTGATGCCATAGCACTACTTCCTGTAGTATTTATATAAACCACGGTTCCATCAGTAATTATAGTATTATACCCTTTTAGAAGTAAAATAACATTATGTACTTTAGCAAACTCTTTAGCTATTTTAACTTTATTTTCTTTAATTTCTTCTATTGTTAAACCTGTAAGTCTTGCCATCTCTCTTAAATGAGGAGTTAATATTATATCATTATTCTTATACTCTAAAAGTTCTAATTGTCCTTGCAACACATTTAATCCGTCAGCATCGATAACCATAGGACATTCACTTTTAGTTAAAATTTCTTTTAATATATTAAAGGTAAGTCTACTATTTCCCATTCCAGGACCAAAAGCTATTACATTACTTTTTTCAACAATATTATTAATCTTATCTGTCTCTTCAAAATTTACTGTCATTGCCTCACAAAGTTTTATACACATAATATCCTGAAGATCTTTATGAGTACATAGTGTAACTAATCCAGCACCACTTCTGACTGCTGCTTGAGTGGTTATGTAGGCTGCACCACTATACCCTTTAGAACCTGATATTACAAGTACTCTTCCATAATCACCTTTGTGTCCATCTATTTTTCTTTTCTTCAGTGAACTTATAATAAACTCCTCTGTTAACTTGATTTCTTTAAAATAAATATTATGTAGATTTGTAAAGATTGTATTCTTGAAGTTCTGAAGACTATTCCCCATTAAGCCTCACCTCCAATATAGCATAAGCAATTGCATTATCCTCACCATGAGAAATACTCAATTGCAAATTATACTCTCCCATTTCCTTTGCAATTAAATCAGCATTTCCAATTAAAGTTACTATAGGTTTTCCAAGAGCAGTATTCTCAACTATTATATCCTTAAAATTAAAACTTCTAAAACCTGTGCCTAAAGCCTTCGATACAGCTTCCTTTGCAGCAAATCGTCCAGCTATATATTCTGCTCTTAAGTTTCTACTTTTTAAATGCTTTAACTCAGAATCAGTAAAAATTTTTTCTAAAAATCCGCTTGTTCTATTCATAGCAGTTTCTATTCTTCGAATCTCAACTATATCCACTCCGATACCTACTATCACTGACTCACCTCCTTATAAATTTAATTAAGTGAAAATTAGTCTCTTTTCAAAATAATTAAAATATTTTAGCCATCTAAAAACAATTAGTTAAAAGGTCCAAAATATCGTATATAATACAACGAAACCTTGCTCATATAAAAACATCCACTAATTATTTTCTGATGTCTTAAAGGAGCTATTTACATCTTTTTAATTGACAACTCTCCTTTATCAATTATTTAAAATTTTTAATTTAATACATATTAAAATTATACTATTCTTATAATTTATACCCTTTTATCTATATTACCATGAATTTGAAAATTGCAACAGACCACTAAAATTAATTCTATTAAAATAAATTGTTATTATATAAGTTTATCTCCTTATTTCCTTTAGTTTTTGTATTTACAAAAAATAAGGGAGAAGTTCTCCCTTATTTAATATAAGAGACAATTTCTCTCTTATAACGCTACTATTTTTTTAAAATCTTCTATTTCCCTAATAAGTAATTCTTCATCAAAATCGTTAACACATTGATCAACATATTCTCCAATAACGTCTACTAGATGTATAGGAGATACTAGGTGTTGGTACAACATTTTCATTAAATTTCCTACTTTTTCTTTCTGAGGACTTATATACTTTATAAAATCTCTGCACTGGGATACTTTTTTTCCTTTTACTACATCTTCTCTTTCTACCTCTATACCATACGCTTGTACAATCTGAGTTTTTCCGTTAACATCTACACTATAATTACTTTCTAATAATTTATAGACATAGTTGTACTCTACATTTTTTTCAATTTCTACAGCTTGCGCTAAAGTTTCAACTACAACCACTTAGACGACCCCCTCAACCTAACTCTCTCTACATAAATAAATTGTATCACTAGAGGTCAAAAAATTATGTCATTTGCTGTAACGCTCATTTATATTTTATCCCTTTAAAATGACAGATTTGTATTCCTATTGATATTTATTAAATCTATGCTATAATGTTAGCAGTTAAATTATTCCTTTTTCATATGTTTTTATGTCGAAAAGCTAAAATTTTGTTGAAACTTTTTTGTTTAAAGTTTTTTACCTTTTTGTAAAATTATTACTTTACCTTTTTGGAGATTTAACCTTTATACAATTTTTACCTTTATAAATATATTATTTAATACAGTTTTCATCTTTAATCTCACATATTAGAATTTTCTCTTTATATATTAGCCATATTATTCATAATTGATATAATTTTTTATTTTTTGTTAAATATTTGAACTGATATTTTATAATATGTTTTATAGAATTCAATTAGTTCTTAAACTTTTTGTATAATATTCTCTTCACTCTGTATATTATGATTGAAAGTGATTTTTTGTAATAACTATAAAATCTCAATATGAATATTCTTTAAATTAAAGATTTTTAAAAGCATATTTTCTTATATTTGTTTTTTTATATTTTCATAACTATTTTTTACTTGTTGTAGATCTTCTTCGTTAAGTTCTTGTGTAGAAAACTTTGCTTTGTTATATATATTAGTCATATCATCTAAACCATCTACGTTATCTATCTTTACTTTTATTACATTTTTAAGTTGAGTAGCAGTCATATAAGTTTTATATATATCTGCCTTTTCCGTAATTTCTTCAAAGTTTTTATAATTATAAAGGATTTCTTCTCGTATATCTCCTTTTTTTCTAAATATCTTTTTTATAAATTTAGAAATGTAACTTGGTTTCTTCTCTTGACTTTTCTCATTTATACTCTCTACACACTCTACATAATTTTCATTAACTTTAACACCTATTGCAATTTTAGAAACTATTTTATATAAGAGATAAAGTACTATAATCAAAAGTACAATTTTAATCCATATAGGGTATTTTAATGTACTCTCTTCATATATAAATTCTCTTACTTTACTTGTATTTTCTAACCTATCTAACATCTCTTCTAAATGCTGATTTTTCATCATAATTTCTTTAAGGTTATCTACTATAAATTGCATAGGCTTTTCAAAAATTTTTACTATTAATGTTAAGATTAGATCACCAACAAAAGATACTCCTCCAAAAATCCATGTTATAATCTTGTTAAAAGCATTGAATGCATAATCTTGGCATAATGCAACTATCCCTAATACAATTCCCAAATTTACATATATAGAAGATTTACTTCTTATATTATACATATATCTTAAACTTTCTCTAAAGGTAATGATCATAAGTATTAGATAAAACATATAAGCTCTAAAAAGATATATTATCAACTCTGATCGAAACATTATTCCAATGATCCCTATAGGGACTATTAAATATAATCCATTAGTTAGAGTTCTTTTGCACTGATAATAATTTATGGTATCATTTTCTATATTTAAATTAAAAATCATAGTTGCAACTACAAATATTAAATTTACAATTATAAACGAATCTTTTAATATAAAATGTAAAATTAATATTGAAATTATTAAAGGAATTACTACCAATAAATATTTATTAACTCTTTTATAAATCAAATATTGCATTAAAAATACAGAAATTAAAGTTACAATAATTAATGAATATTTTATGTTATTTTGAAATATTATTTTTTCTATAAAGGCCCACATAATAAAGAAAAATATTGTTAATGTTGTAGTATATAGAGTTTTTACTTGTCTATACCAGTTCATTATCGATTCACTCCTTTAAAAGAAAGCTTTTCTATACCTTCAATAGGACTTATAGAATTATCATCTGAAATATCTATCATCTTAACATTAAATCCTTTATTCTTAATTTTAGATAGTATTCTCCTACTTTCATTATCTAAATAAGGGGTAACTACTACATAGGTGCAGTTTCTTTCAAACCTGTGTAAATTGCTTTGCAAGTATTCATTAAATTCTGTTTTAATCGTATAATCCACCCTAGCGCAAATTTCCATAATTTTTTTAAAGCTATTAATTTCAGGTGATACTTCGCTAGGAAAATTATCTGAATAAGATATAATTCTTCCATTTGTCCAAACTCCTGTAGGTATTCCTTCTTTTATAGCTTTATATGCTAACGATCCTATAATTCTAACTCCATTTTCAATAACATTTCTTTTTATATGAGACCAATGATCTTTATGGCATTGAATATTTAATATTAATATAAGTTGTCTTTCAGATGTGTAATCATATTCCTTCACCATAAGCTTGTTCATTTTCAAGCTAGACTTCCAATGTATATCTTTCATTCTATCCTCTACATTGTACTCTCTAATACCTTTTATATATAGCGGATCCTTGTGAATCCATCTTTTAACTGTATTATCTCCATTGAAATTAGTTGTATCAAAAACATATTTTTTTATAGGTATAAGCTTTGGATATACTAACACCTCTATAAAATCTTCTACTTCCTTAGTATCCACAGAAAATCCAAAAATATCACCTATAGTTATATTCATATCCTTTATTAAATAAGTACCACGATTTACTCCTATTAAGGTATATGTTCTTCTTCTTCTTTCAAACCATTTAATACTATATTTACTTATATGCCATAAACTATTTCCATCTTTAAAGTTTAATTTTTCACCACTATAAGTTATTCCATAAGGGATTTTTTCAGATATAACTAAAAAAGAGATAGGAAGATATTTATTATTTTCTATAACAGTGGTAATTTTAAAACTTTCACCTTCTATAATTCTATTGTTTTCAACTACACGAAATACTTTAAGATTATCAAAACCCTTAGTTCTTATTTTATATCCTATGTAAACTAAAAATATTGATAATGAAATTAAGAATAAATATATATATGCCATAATATCGCCTCTATAATTTCTCTAAAGGTGCTTCTATAGTATTTAATATGTCGTTTATTAATTTTTCGGCTTTATTATCATCTATATTTATTTCGCTTCTTAAAATTATCCTATGACTCATAATAGATGGAGCTAAAACTTTAACATCTTCAGGTATTACATAATCTCGACCATTGATTGCTGCATAAGCTTGACAACCTTTCATTAAATTTAATGTTGCTCTTGGACTACATCCTAATTCGATACTTTTATGCTTTCTTGTAGCAATTACTATATTTAATATGTATTCTTTAATTTCTTCGCTAACATGTATCTTACTATAGTTATTTTGAACATATTCTATTTCTTCCATAGTAATAACTGAATGTAAATTATTTAATGGATCAAATTCCATAAATCTATTCATCATATTTTTTTCTTCATTATAATTAGGATATCCCATAGAAAGTTTCATGAAAAATCTATCTAATTGTGCTTCTGGTAGTGGAAATGTACCAAATTGTTCTACAGGATTTTGAGTTGCTATAACAAAAAATGGTTTATTTAGTTTAATTGTATGTCCTTCCACAGTAATTTGTCTTTCTTCCATACATTCAAGCAATGCTGATTGAGTTCTAGGAGTTGCTCTATTTATTTCATCTGCCAACACTATTTGACTTAAAAGTGGTCCTTGCCTAAATTCAAATTCATAATCTTTTTGATTATAAAAATAAATTCCTGTTAAATCTGATGGTAATAAATCTGGTGTAAATTGAATTCTTTTAAAGCTGCAATTCATAGTTTTAGCTAAACTTTTAGCAAGCTTAGTTTTTCCTAGTCCAGGAACATCTTCTAATAAAACATGTCCAGAAGTTATAAATGCTGTTACAATTTTATCTATATTGTCCTCTTTACCTATAATTACTTTTCCTATATTATCTCTGATTTTTTCTCTAAATTGCTGAAATCTTAGAACCTCCAATGTTATTCCCTCCTAAACTTTGCTTTAAAAAATATTAAAATTTATCTTTGTATATAAAAAGTTAATAAATATTTAATTATCTATTTACTATTATACCTTCTCTTTTTCTGATTTAATAGTATTTTCCAACAATTAAAAGAATTGGTTTATTAAATTGCTTAATTATTATTTGCTAAACATTCTTAAACATATCATTGATTCTTAATGGTACCTTAAAATATAAAAACTAGAATTGTAAATCTTGAACTTTAACAAAAATTTTCTATCAATTCTCACAAAATAAAGCTGGACATTAACGTCCAGCTTTATTTAATACTAATAATCTTGCTATATTTTCTAAAGTTTTTTCTAAATTTTCTTTTCCATCTTCTAAAGCTTTTTCAAGAGTTGTTACTTCTTGAAGTATACTAAATATTGATACTACTCCCTCATCATAAATAGGCGCAATATCATTGCCTATTCTCCCTGCAACAACTATAGCTGGGACATTATATTTCTTAGCTATTTTACTTACACCTACAGGAGTTTTTCCAAAAATAGTTTGACCGTCTACACTTCCTTCACCAGTAATGACATAATTTGAATTTTTTATTTTTTCTTCTAATCCTGTATGATGAATTACAAGATCAATTCCACTTCTTAACTCACCATTTAAAAAAGCAAGTAATCCTCCTCCTAATCCTCCTGCAGCACCAGCACCAGGAGTAGTTGATATATCTACTTCCAACTGTTCTTTTATTTTCTTTGCATAATGCTCCAAGGATCTATCTAAAATTTCAACCATTTCCTTTGTAGCACCTTTTTGAGGTCCAAATATCTGAGATGCACCTTCGGGACCTATAAGAGGATTTTTTACATCACAAGCTACTTCTACAGTTAAATCTTTAATTCTAGAATCAAGATTAGAAATATCTATCTTATGAAGTTTATAAAGTTCTCCTCCACCTACATCTAATTCTCTTCCATTATCATCTAAAAGTTTTGCTCCCAATGCTGTGATCATTCCTGCACCACCATCATTAGTTGCACTGCCACCAATTCCAATAATTAAATGATTAACTCCTTTATCTAATGCTGCTTTAATAAGTTGCCCTGTACCATAGGTAGTTGTAATTAGAGGATTTCTTTTTTCTTTAGGCACAAGCATAATACCACTAGCACTTGCCATCTCAATAATTGCTGTATTGCTATTTCCTAATATACCAAACTGAGCTGTAATTTTTTCCATTAGTGGTGACATCACTTCTACATCATAAATTTCACCATTTGTAGCTTCTACTAATGCTTCTAATGTACCTTCTCCTCCATCTGCCATAGGTATCTTTATACACTCTACATCATCTATAATTTTTTTAATTCCTCTTTCCATAGCGTCACAGGCTTCCTTTGAGTTCATACTTTCTTTAAAGGAATCTGGAGCTAAAACAAATTTTAAAGTCATAAAATATCCTCCAAATTCTATAATATTCCATAAATAATTGTAGAAACAATAGTCATTGCAAGGCCTATAATACTTTCATATGCAATTAAAGTAAATCTTTCATTGGTATCCATAAATACACTTCCTGCAGTTGCATGAAAAAAACTCCCATGTGGAAGATGGTCTAATACTGTAGCTCCACTATGAATCATAGCCGCACTATTTAGTGGTTTAACTCCTAAGTTAATTAAAGTAGACCCAAACACAGAGGATGCCACTGTTGATCCTGACGTAGTTGATGCTGTAGCACCAGACATTAATATTCCTGCTATAGGCGCTAATAAAAAAGCTGGCAGCCCTAGTGTATCTACTATACCTATTATGGAGTCTTTTAGCTGCGAATTAGCTATTATTCCAGCTAATGCCCCTGTTCCTATAAGAAGTATTGCAACAGAACTCATCTTTTCTAATCCCCTAGCTGCATAAAGTTTTAATTGCTTTGTTTTACTCATAACTATCGTTCCTAATATTGCTCCAAACGGTAACGCTATAAGTGGGTCAATGGATATATTCATTATAGGTCTTAACGCAAGTAAAAATATTGATATTAATGGACCTATGATAGCTGAAAAGAAACTAGGCATACTACCATCTCTATCTTTTCCTTCTAAAGATGTTATTTTACTTCCTTTGTTTATTAGTATTCTCGCTAATATACAAGTTACAATAAATCCAACTATTGCAGGAATTATCCCTGAAGTTATAACTGATGTCAAAGATACTCCTAAATTTTGTGATACTGAGATAGTATTGGGATTTGGTGATATTATATTTCCTGCTTTTCCTCCACCTATCATAGCAAGCAATATAGATGGTTTTGAAAAACCACTTCTAGCACCAATGGATAGTGCAATTGGTGCTACAGTTATAACTGCAACATCAATAAAAACTCCCACAGCAGTTAATACTAAGGTTGCAATAGATAATGCTATAAGAGCATTTTTATCTCCTATAGTCTGTACTATGGTTTCTGATATTTTAACAGCTGCTCCCGATTCTATAAGTACTCCTGCTAAAACTCCTGCGGATATAATTCTAAGTACTGCTGGCATTATATTTTTTGCTCCATCAATCATAAGATTAGTAGTTCCTTGTAACCCTCCTCCCCCTAATAAACCACCTATTATAGCTCCCAACATTAAGCTATAAGCAGGATGAAGCTTTTTAAATATAAGAAATATTGAAATCGTTAATGCAATTAATGCACCTATGGTTGAAATTGTTATTTCCATAAATATATCTGATTTTTAAATATTAAATTAATTTTAAAAACTATAGAGATTAATAAAATTCTCTCAAAAACCAGACTCTTCACTTCCTTTCTAAAATAATATTTTAGCATTTTACTATAGGACATTGTCAATTTATATATTTTTGTTAATAATTAATAGTATTTAAAGAATATTTAAATACTATTAATTATTAACAAATAGTTATATAATATAATTAAATATTCTCAATTTATTTATAATATTTATTAAAGATAATTTTCTTAAATATATAACACAAACAGTAATCGTTTAAATGTATATATATTAAAAATAGTGTAATAAATGTAAGGAGAGATATGTTTATGAAAGCCTTAGAAGTAAAAAACGATATTTATTGGGTTGGAGCATTAGATCCTAATCTTAGAATTTTTGACGTAGTTATGTACACTCCTTTCGGTACGACATACAACTCTTATGTTGTTAAAGGCAGTGAAAAGACGGCTGTATTTGATACTGTTAAAATTAAATTTTTTGATGAATATCTTGAAAGATTAAAATCTTTAAACGTAGATGTAGAAAAACTAGATTATATAGTTATAAGCCATACTGAACCTGATCATGCTGGAAGTGTTGCCAAACTATTAGAAATAGCTAAGAATGCTAAAGTTGTAGGAAGTCCTGCTGCTTTAAACTTCTTAAAAAACATAGCTCATAGAAGTTTTGATTCAATTACTGTAGGAGATGGAACTTCTTTGAGTCTTGGAAATAAAACTTTAAAATTTATTTCGGCTCCATTCTTACACTGGCCAGATACCATATATACTTATGTAGAAGAAGATAAAATATTAATAACCTGTGACTCTTTTGGCTGCCATTATTGTAATTCAAAAGTTTTTAATGATCTAAATGAAAATAATAATGACTATCTTGAAGCCTTAAAGTATTATTTTGATGTAATTATGGGACCTTTTAAAAGTCACGTATTATCTGCTGTTAGTAAAATTAAAGATCTAAAAATAGATATGATTTGTCCTGGACATGGACCTATACTTAGAGATGAACCTTTAAAAATAGTGAACCTCTATAAAATATGGAGTGAAGAAATTAAACCTGAAAATGATAAACTTGATGTAACTATATGTTATGTTTCTGCTTATAGATACACAGAAAGTTTAGCTATAGAAATTAAGAAGGCAATTGAAGCTTCTGGAAGTTTTAATGTTCATGCTTTTGATGTAATTTACCATGATATTAATGAAATACTAGATAAAATAAATATTTCTCAAGGAGTATTATTTGGTACCCCAACTATAAATGGAGATGCATTAAGACCAATTTGGGATGTATTAGTTTCATTAAATCCTATAGTTCATGGTGGAAAAGTGGCTTCTGCATTTGGCTCATATGGATGGAGTGGAGAAGGTGTTCCTAATACTATGGAGAGAATTAAACAATTAAGATTAAATACCATCCCACCACTTAGAGTATCTTTTAAACCTACTGAGGAAGATTTAACTAAAGCTTATAGTTTTGGTGAAAGTTTTGCAGCAAGAATTCAAGAAAATATAAAAAAAGGTGTTAAGAATAGTAGACCTACTAGTAAAAAACGTTGGAAATGCGTAATTTGTGGAGAAATTTTCGAAGGAGATACTGCACCAGAAATTTGTCCTGTATGTGGAGCTAATTCTGAACAATTTATTGAAGTTACTGAAGAGCTAATCGCTTTTAAATCAGAAAACAATGATAAATATGTAGTGGTTGGAAATGGTATTGCAGGATACTATGCTGCTGAAGCTATAAGAAAAAGAAATAAAATTTGTGATATCGAAATAATTTCTTCTGAACCATATCTAACCTATTATAGACCTGCTCTTTCAGATGGAATTGTAGATGTACTTGATGATAAGGATTTTTATATTTCTCCATATGAATGGTATTCAGAAAATAATATAAAATTAACATTAAATACTAAAGTAGAAAAAATTAATCCTAGTGAAAAAACTGTATTAACTAGTAATAATACTATTATAAAATATAATAAGTTAATTATAGCTAATGGTAGTAAAAATTTTATTCCTCCTGTTAAAGGTGCAGATACACCTAATGTATTCACCCTAAGAGGATTAGATGATCTTAATAATATTAAAGCTAAACTAGCTAATTCTAATAAAATTGTTGTAATAGGTGGAGGATTATTAGGACTTGAAGCAGCTTGGGAATTTAAGCGAGATAATAAAGAAGTAACAGTGGTAGAATTTGCAAAACATTTACTAACAAAACAACTAGATACTCAAGGTAGTATTATATTAGAGGAGGCAGTAATTAACTCTGGAGTTAATGTGGTTTTAGGTGCTGCTGCTGAAGTAATAGAAGATAGAAATAATAAAAAGATTGTAAGATTAAATAATGGCAAAGAAATTGAAGCAGATATGGTTCTATTCTCTGTAGGTATTGTCCCTAATAAAAATATTGCAGAAGGCACAGACATTAAATTAAACAGAGGAATTGTAGTTAATGAAAAAATGGAAACATCTATTAAAGATATTTATGCTTGCGGAGATATAGCAGAAATTAACGGAATAGTTTATGGAAACTGGCCTGCTGCTATAGAGATGGGAAAAACTGCTGGTGCTAATGCAGTAGGAGATAATAAAAATTTTGTTGGTTTCCAAAGTCCAATTAGTTTTAATGCTATGAATATAGAAATTTTCTCTTGTGGAACAATCCCTCAAACTGAAGGTAAAGCTTTAGAACTCAAAGATACAAAAAATAAAACTTATAAAAAACTATTTTTTAAAGATGATATAGTAATTGGTGGAATATTAATGGGAGATACAAGTAAATCTGTTAAACTACTAAATGCTATTGAAAATTATATGGCTCTAAAAGAAATATTACAAGAAAATATATATTAGACTATTTAAAAATAACTAGTCAGTACTTATACTGATTAGTTATTTTATTTCATACAGTTTAAAAAGGCAGCAACAATATCGCTACCTTTTTAACTTATAGTTAACATGTTAAAGTATCTATTTCTGTAATTATTAAGGGTATTTTACAAAAAACTCTCCTATTTTATTAAATACTTATTATTTAATAAAAATTTAGTATTATTTTCATCTTTATCCTATATTTTCATTTTGTTTTTTGTAACTCATAAATTGGAACTCATCTGCAATAACTTCAGATATAAATTTTCTTTGTCCTTCATGATTTTCAAAAACTCTAGTTTGAAGTCTTCCAGTTACACTTATCATACTATTCTTATCTAAGTATTCGCAAACAATTTCAGCTTTTTTACCCCATAATACTATTGGGATAAAATCTACTTGTTTTTCTCCAGATGCAGTCTTATATGGTCTATCCACTGCTAGCATAATTCTAGTGAAAACCTTATTATTTTCATCCAGAGCTTTTATTTCTGGTTTTTTGGTTATTCTTCCAACTAAAACAATCCTATTCATAATTTCCCTCCAACTTATTTTAATACTAAATGAATTTTCATTAAGTATTCCTCATTTTTCTAAAATTATATCCATATTTTATCTTTATAAACATTATTTATATATTAATTAAAATAAATTTCCTCTCTAAAGTTTATAAAGATAATTTTTTTATTTTTTAACATTTACTTAATATAAAATATTAAATAAAGCTATATAGTTTGTACAAGGAATTTAAAACAAAATAACTAGCTAAAAGTAGAAGGGATATTTTACATCATATAAGAAAATATAATATATGAATAGGTGAAATTGTAAGCAAATATGCTGACATAATATTATGCAAAATAGACTAGTATGCATACTAGTTATTTTTTGAGATACCTAGGAAGCTACTTTAAGAATTAGATATGTATATCTCAACAAATTATCCCATTAAATTCTTAATTATATTGCAACTTGTTTTTTGCCAATAAAAAAACCTTCATCTAAGAAGGTTTTTTTATTCGTAACAAATATTTTATCATGTTCTTTTAAAGATTTATTAGGTATTATCTTTACAGTTAATTAGTTTTTAGAATCTCTATTAAGTATAAAGCTAAATTCACGCTTAACAATATGGGAAGAATTGCTAAATCATCTTATAAGATATTCTAAATATTTTAATACAAACAAGTTCCTTTATATTTTAAAAAGTATAGGGTTTTAATTATGGGTTTAACTTTGAACATATAACAATTTTTGAATTAGAATTTAAAGAACTTGTTTGTATTCCTATTTAGGGGGTAAACTTAGTGGTTATGGCGTACACTAAATTCACCTAGTTAATTCAGTTAATAATTAACTTCTTTAAGCATTAAGATAATCTCTATGGTTAAATTATATATGATAATGATTATCAACGTCAATACTTATTTGAAACTTTTTTTGAATTATTTATAGAATTTTTATTTAAACTATAGTCATGTGTTTATAATATAAAAATATTTTAATTAATACCTTTCTTAAATTCATAATTTACAATGCAAAATTTACAATTGCGGTTAAAATTGATTATTTTAAGAATTTAGTAAGAAGCTATGCTTTTTAACTATTTTCTAATAAAAATAATCAGTTTAAAAATTCTCATGCTTTCCTGAGAATTTACCATAATTGTCCACTGTCAATTTTTTAAGGTCGTGAATTAACATACCAAAGTATTAAGCTATATTCTGATATAAATTAAATTTTAGAGTAGTTTATCTATATATAATGTCTTTAACTATATATATCTGAAAACTCTATTTGAATTTTTTCTACGTTATAATCATGAGCACAATTATGCTCAATAAATTTAGGCTGTTTTTTAGATAATATATTTGGAAGTTCTACTATAAACTCACTACCATGACCTTCTTTACTTTTAACGGAAACTTGTCCACCGTGAGCTTCAACAATTGATTTTACTAATGATAATCCTATGCCACTTCCTTCATGATTTCTTGTAAATAATGGATCACTTTGAACAAACCTTTCAAATATACTCTCCTGCATTTCTTCTGAAATACCTATTCCATCATCTTTTACAGATATTTGGATAGTTTCTCCCTTATCATAAATATTTACCCATATATGTCCACATTCTTTAGAAAATTTAATAGCATTAGATAATAAATTCAATATAACTCTTTCCATATTTTCTCTATCTATTCCAATTATTTTTTCTTCTATATCTGTATCAAAAATTAAACTTAAGCCCTTGCTCTCAATATAATCTACTGTTGACATAGTAATATCTTCAACTACTTTTACTATATCATAGTTTCCAAAACCCATTTTTAAATATCCAACTTCTATTCTAGTAATGTCTATTAAGTTATTTATAAGCCTTAATAATCTATAACAATTTTGCTTCATTACAGATAAATATCTCTTAGTTGTTGATTCTTCTCCAACTAAACCGTTTTCCCTATGCTTATGCTGAAGTAATTGCACAACACTTAATATGATATTTAACGGTGTTTTTAATTCATGAGAAACATTAGCTATAAATTCTGTTTTAAGTCTATCATATTTTAAAGCTTGCTCTAGCTTATATTTATCTCTTTGTGCATTCTTTCTCTCTGTAACATCATAAACAACTATAATAGTAGACAAGCTGTCTTCGAATATAAAAGGTGATGCCCCTACTTCTACCTCTAATTCAGTTCCATCTGCTCTCATTAAACTTAATTGTCTAAATTCTATCTGCTTTAATTCATTAAATACATGGTCCCCCATTTCATACATTAAATGCTTATATTCCTCTGGTATGTATTTAGATGCATTACTATTTATCACGTCATTCATAGATTTTTCATTAAGCATATTTACAAGTGATTCATTAACAAACGTAATTTTTCCATTATTCAGAATAGCTACTCCATAAGGTAAAAATGCTAATAACCTTTTATAATATTCCTCATTTTTTATAAGCTTTTCTTCCATATGAACTCTTTTACTTATGTCTTTAGCTATTAACACACTAAATTCTTCATTATTTTCAAAGAAAGACATTGAAAATATATCTCCATATACCTCCTTGCCATCATAAGTCTTAAGCTTAACTTGTGATATCGGAAGTTGACTCTTTGAATGATTAAGTTCGGCAAAAATACTTTTATAATCCAATTTTAATGTCGAATCAAAGGTTATTAAGTCGTAAAATTTTTTACCTATTATCTCTTCCTCACTGTTTACATTTAAAAAGTGCTGTGCTTCTTTATTTGCAAAAATAATTTCTTCATCCTTTTTAATAATAATTATATTTGGAGAATATACTAAAATTTTTCTCATCATGTCGCAGTTTAGTGAGTTGCAACTTCTTCTTAAATTGTCTATCTCTTCTTTTCTTTTATAAATATGTTGAGGCTTTTCATCCTCCTTTATTACCTTATTTATAGAGTTTATGTATGTTTTACTATTATATTGTTCTTCTTCTATTGATGAAATTTTCTGCATAATTATTATAAAAGCACTTTCTTCATTGTACTTAATATTCCTAGATATAACGCTAAACTTTCCCTTTTCTCCTGATTTAAAGATTATATTTTTTGTGACCTTATTTAAAATATTGTTTTTTCTTAAGGTACCGTAATCTATAACTATTCCGTCACTACTATCAATAGTCATAACTTCATATAGCAACTGTTTTTCTATGTCTACAAAATTATTATATCCTATTAAGTTGCTAGCTATTGTATTGCAATATAAAAGCTTGTCATTCTCACCTAAAATTATTATAGCTTCTGATAAGAACTCAAATAACTCTATATCTTTGCTTTCTGTTAAAACCATATCCTCTCGGCCCCCACATAGTATTTAATTATATTACGACTATGAAATATCATATTTTTATAACATATTATATTTTACAATAAAATTAACAATGTACTTAGAAAAATTTTTATCTATTTTTCAACATTTTTTTCGCTGTTTATCGAAATTTGTATTATAATAATATTATTGATATTTAAAAAAATTAATTTTTAAATTCAAATTTGTAGTAATATAAAAATATAATAGTAAAAATAGGAGTTTATATTATGAAAAAAAATAAGAGTATTAAGAAAATAATATTTATAACTTTATCTGTTTTATTACTATGTTTAGGTGCAGTTTATGTCTATAGTTATTCATTATTAGATAAAATTAAAACGGTAGACTTTACTAATGATAAAAAAGAACTTGGAATAAATACTGAAAAAATTAAACCTAAAAATAGTGATGGCGATGATAACATTGATCATACTGAAGGTATTACTAATATAGCAGTATTTGGTATTGATAGTAGATCTACAGAAGATAAAGGTCGTTCAGATGCTATTATGATACTCACTGTAGATACAAAGCATAATAAGCTTAAGCTTACTTCTTTAATGAGAGATTCCTATGTGAACATAGAAAATCATGGATATGATAAATTAAATCATGCTTATGCTTATGGTGGACCATTATTAGCTATTAAAACTATCAATCAAAACTTTGGTACAGACATCTCAGATTATGTAGCAGTTAACTTTGAATCAGTAGTTGATGTAATAGATTATTTTGGAGGTATTGAACTTGAAGTAACACCTGAAGAAGCAGATCTAATAAATAAATATCAAAGTGACGCTTCTCAAATTACAGGTAAACAAATAGATCCTTTATATGGATCTGGAAAAGTTAAATTAAGTGGTATGCAAGCTTTATCTTATAGTAGAATTAGAGCCTTAGATGACGGAGATTTTTCCAGAACGCAAAGACAAAGAAAAGTTTTAGAAACCACTTTAAATGAAGCATTAAAATCTGATGTAACACAACTTCCAAAAACTATCTCTAGTATTGCACCCATGCTTACTACAAGCTTAACAAAAACAGAAATGATGTCTTTAGGAACTTCTGTACTTAAATCTGGAATAGCCCTAGAGCAACAGCGCTTCCCAGTAGATGGATATTGCAAATCTGAGATTATTGATGATGTATGGTATTTAAAATTTGATGAAGAAGAAACTGTAAATCAAATGATTGATTACTTATTCTTTGATATAACGCCAAAACCTAAGGATCCATTATTCTAAAAAAGTGCGACAATCTGTCGCACTTTTTTTAAACTAATTGTTTAATTTTCTTTTCAATTAATAAAACCGCAACTTTTAGCTACGGTTTTATTAATATATAATTACGCAAATATTAAATTGTTATTATTAACACTTTAATACAATTTTAAACTTTTAGTCCTAATGATAATTACCTATTATCAGTTAACTGTTGACAATGTATCAACTTTTTTATGTTGACATCTTTTACAGACTTTTATTTTACTTCCGTCTTCTAAAGTTATATCATATAAAACTTTTATCCTTTCAGCTTTGCATATAGGACAAGTCCCTCTACCTCTAGAAGGTAATTTCCATAATGCTTTTCCACGATATTGTTTTCCCATTTTAACTCCCCCACTTTACTTTTATAGTTTATTTTCTTTTCTATAAAATATTATTGCTTATGGGGTAATTTTATGACTATGATTTAACTATAGTTTTTAAATAATCCATAAAATTTTCTCTTAAATCTTCTCTTTTTAGTGCATATTCTACTGTAGCTTGTAAAAATCCTAACTTATCACCTACATCATACCTTCTTCCTTCAAAAATATAGGCATACATATCTTCTTTAGATATAAGAGTTTTTAACGCATCTGTTAGCTGAATCTCTCCACCCTTACCTGGTTTTGTATTTTCTAAGATTTCAAATATAGTTGGATTTATTATATATCTTCCCAATATAGCTACATTAGAAGGTGCTTCCTCCACTTTAGGTTTTTCAATTAAATCCTCTACTTTATAAAGCCTATCAGAAAGCTGCATTCCTTTAACTATACCATACTTATTAGTATCTTTTTTATCTACTTGTTGTACTCCTAATATTGTACAATTATATTTTTCATATTCATCTATAAGCTGCTTTAAGCAAGGAGTTTTACTCTCTACTACATCATCTCCCAAAAGCACTGCAAAAGGCTCATTCTTAGCAAAGATTTTAGCACATAAAATGGCATGACCTAACCCCTTAGGTTCCTTTTGCCTTACATAATGTATGTTTACTAAATTTGTTATATCATTTACTAATTTTAACAAATCTTCTTTACCACTATTTTTTAAATTTAACTCTAACTCAACAGCTCTATCAAAGTGGTCTTCAATAGACTTTTTATTGTGTCCTGTTATTATAAGTATTTCTTCAATTCCAGCTTCTACTGCTTCCTCTATAATATATTGAATTGTAGGTTTATCAACTATAGGTAACATTTCTTTGGGCATTGCCTTAGTTGCAGGTAAAAACCTAGTTCCTAATCCTGCTGCTGGAATAATCGCTTTTTTAACTTTCATATATAACTCCTCCTAAATCTATACGTTCATGATTATTTTAAGAATTGTTAAATTACCACTTATATAGTATTTCCCTAAAGTAGCTGGTATTAATACAATTTCTCCACAATTCAGCCACTCTTCATTATTATTATAAGCTACAATACCTTTTCCTTCTATACAAATGTATACATAAAAGCTTTCTTCACAGCTTTCCTCTTCTAAAATATTATTTATTTCATATTTCTCCACAGAAAAATATTCCATATTCTCATAATTAATTTTATTATATCCTTTAAAATTTTCTTTGCTTTCCTTTAACCGTTCTCCTACTATATCTAAGTTTATTACATCTAAAGCCTTATTTATATGAATTTCTCTTCCTCTATTATAATCATAAACTCTATATGTTACATCACTACTTTGCTGAATTTCCACTAGTACTATACCATTTCCTATGGCATGGAGTAATCCAGCACTAACATAATAAGCCTCTCCTTCTTTTACTTTAATTACATTTAAATATTTTTCCAAATCTCCACTAATTATTCCACTTTTAAATTCCTCTTTACTACAAGATTTATTTCCAAGAATTATATTAGAATTTTCTTCTGCTTTAAGTATATACCACAACTCTGACTTACCATTTTCATTTTCTACAGCTCTAGCATATTCATTGTTAGGATGTACTTGTATAGATAAATTCTCCTCTGCACTTATAAATTTTATAAGTATAGGAAAACTCTCTAAATCTATATTTCGTCCTAACAACTTTTCTCCTTCAATTTCTATGACTTCTTTTAAAGTTTTTCCTTTATAAATTCCATTTTCTATTATACTTAATCCATTTTTATGACAAGATAATTCCCAACTTTCTCCTATATTTCCTCTAGGAAGATCTTTTTTAAACTTTTCCAGGCCACGTCCTCCCCATATCTTTTCAAAGTAAACAGGCTTAAATTTTAATGGATACATGCCCTCCCCCTTATAAATTGCTTACAACTATAAAACTAGCCTAAAGATTTTATTATGAGCACAATAATTGTGGATATTTATTAATAATATATAAAATCTTAATTTTTCACTCCTCATTCATATGATTTTTTTACTATCATTGTATGTTAATTTTAGTGTCTTTCAATAATTTAAATAGGCTATCAAATCATATGATTTGATAGCCTATTAATAATATATTCCCTTATAAAATATAAAATTACTTGATAGATAGTTTTCTTTTTAGTTCTTTTTCATGACTTAAAATAGCATTTAACTCCCCACCTAATAAAATTATTATAGAAGTTATATAAAGCCATATCATTAAAACTATAATAACCCCTATACTACCATAAATAGCTGAATAGTTATTAAAGTTGTTTACATAGTAGGAAAATCCTAAACTTGAAATTATCCATCCTATAGTAGTAAAAATTGCTCCTGGCAAAACTTCTATCCATTTTAGTTTTCTGCAAGGAATAAAATGGTATATAGCTGCAAAAACAAATGTCATAGATACTAATGAAAATGGATATCTGAGCAAGTGGACATAATTAAATAAGGCTAATTCTATGCCTAGCCACTTCTTAATTGCATCACTTATCATTTGACCAAAAACTAAAAAGCTCAATATAAATATAATTACAAATACTAGTCCAATCATAAAGATTACTGAGATCAAAAGTATTTTAAAATAACTTCTAGTTTCTTTTTCCTCATAAGCTCTATTAAGCCCATATATTATAGCCCTAAAAGCTCTAGATGCAGTATATAGAGTAAATATAAGTGAAAAAGATAATAATTCACTATTTCTTGTTAGTAATACTTGTTTTACTGTATTTTCAACCAATACATATGCCTCTGTAGGCATTATGGTCTGAAGTGCCACTAAAACATTATTAGCATCAAGTGAGCTATGTCCTAAAAGTGTTAGTAAAAATATTAAAAAGGGAAAAAAGGAAAGTAGCATATCGTAAGCTAATTGAGAAGCTAAAGCTGATACATTATGCTGCTTATACTTTAAAATCATTTTGATTACATAATTAGTTATACACATAACACACTCCTTATCTAGAAAAGCTACCTAAAAACCATTAAATAAATTAAGTCCTTATAATATAATGATACTATAATATATTTTTATTATAACATTCTTAAATTATTCTTATAGTATAATATAGACATTTTTATAATACCCTTGGATAGAATAGGCTGGTAACTTATAGATAAACTACCTAAAAGTTAATTTATAACTAGTTAACTATGCCATTAAATATTTCAATTGACACGTTAGAATAATTCACAATTCACAGTTCACAATGCACAATTAATGATGAAATTATTTTTAAACAAAATAATTTCTTTAAATAGATTTTTTTCACTAGCAATACAATTGCTAGTTCTTCTACGAAAGAAGTTACTCTGTAACTTTTTTAAAAAATCAATTCAAAATTTCTCAGTGATAACTGAGAAATGTCCACAATTGTGAATTGTGCATTATGCATTGTGAATTGAATAAGGTTGTTAATTTTTAAAGGGAGAGATTTATATGAGGTTAGCCTTAGCACAAATTGGTATGGCTTGGGAAGAAAAAGAAGAAAATTTAATATTATGTGAAACTTTTATAGCTGAAGGAAAAACCAAATCTGTAGACTTAATTCTTTTTCCTGAAATGACTTTGACAGGTTTTACAATGAATACAGAAAAATTAGGAGAAGATGATAACTTCTCTGTGGAAAAAATGAAATTTTTTGCAAAAAAATACAATATAGCCATTGGTTTTGGTCATATTGAGAAAATATTATTGGACAATAAAGTTATGGGAAAAAATATTTATTCAATAATTTCAAGCAATGGTGAAGTATTAACCAGTTATAGTAAAATTCATCCTTTCTCTTTTGGTGAGGAAAATTTTCATTATATAAGTGGTGAAAAAATAAATACATGTAATATAAATAATATAACTATTTCACCTTTTATTTGCTATGATTTAAGATTTCCTGAAATTTTTCAAATAGCATCTAAAAATTCCCACCTAATCACAGTAGCAGCTAATTGGCCCGAAAAGCGAATAGAACATTTTAAAATATTACTTAAAGCAAGAGCTATTGAAACTCAATGTTATATTGTAGGAGTAAATCGTGTAGGAGAAGGAAATGGAGTAAGCTATAATGGTTGGTCTATGATAGTAGATCCCCTTGGAAGAGAGTTATGTAGTCTTAAGGACATAGAAGGATTGTTAATAGGAGAAATCGATAAAAAATTGGTTAATGAAGTAAGAGAAAATTTTAAATTAAAAAGCGATAGAAAAGAAGAACTATACTATAAATTATTTAAAGATACCCTAAAAGATTAAGTATAAGAATTTAAAATGAAGAATTGAGCTGAAAATCAATTCTTCATTTTTATTTTCTATAAGTATTTAGTATTAGATTTATATAATATATTAAAAATATTATTACTAATTATTCTTACATCTCAATCATATACTTAATACTAAGTACAAGTTAGTATTTAAAAATGACCTTGAGTCATAAACGTTAGTATTTGCTTAAATTATAGTTATACATATTTAATCCAATACTTTCAAAAATAATAATATTATTTCCTTAGGGGGTATATGTAATGGAATTTAAGGATAATTTTGAAAGAAAAGCAAAGGAAACAGTTTGTAAAACTGCCATAAAACTATTAGATAAAAATCCTGAAAAAAATATTGATAAACTATTTGGTATAGTTAAAAAAGCAGCTAGAGACGAATTTAGTAAAAAAATAGTAGACGATGTTTATGATATGTATTCAACTTCTCCACAAATTCAAGAATTTATGATAGATATTTTAAAAAATACTAATAAAAACTGTTTAAAAAAATTCTTCACTAATATGGTAGGAAATGCTCTTTGGTATGGTGTTCCTAAAAGAGAATCTTTAGGTGAAGATAACAATACTAAAATTCCTTTTACAATTTTAATTAGTCCTTCTATGAGATGTAATTTAAAGTGTACAGGTTGTTATGCTGCTAATTACAGTAAAAAAGATGATATTCCTTTTGAAGAAGTTGATAGACTAATCAAAGAAGCTAGAGATCTTGGAATATATTATATAGTTGTTCTAGGTGGTGAACCTTTCTTCAATGAATATATGATAGATATTTATAGAAAATATAATGATATGTATTTTATGCCATTTACAAATGGAAGCTTATTTAATGAAAAACTAGTAGATACACTTGCTGAACTTGGAAATGTTATGCCTATGCTTTCTCTTGAAGGAGATAGAGCTAGTACCGATAGTAGAAGAGGCATTGGAACCTTTAATTCCGTAATGAAGGGTATGGATTTATTAAAAGAAAAAGGTATACCTTTTGGTGCTTCTGCAGCTACAGCTAACAATAATATAGATTCTGTTACTTCAGAAGAATTTATAGATATGCTTATAGAAAAAGACACTAGAATGATATGGTATTTTATGTTCATGCCTATAGGTGATAATCCACTAAATGATATGAAGTATATGCTCTCTCCGGAGCAGAGATTAAAGCTTGGTGAAAGAACTAGAAATATAAGAGGCAATAAAAAAATATTCCCTATTGACTTCTTCAATGATGCGCCTTATGTAGGTGGATGTATTGCTGGTAAGTTTTACTGTCATATAAACTCTAAAGAAGATTTAGAACCTTGTATATTCTCTCACTTTGCCACAGAAAATGTAAAGGATAAACCCCTGCTACAAGCACTTAAAAATGATTACTTTAAAGAGCTTAGAAGAAGACATCCTTATAATAAAAATTTATTATTACCTTGTCCTATGATAGACAATCCTAAAGAAATTAGAGAAATTGTAGCTTTAACTGGTGCTAAACCTACTCATCCTAGTGCAGAAATGATGATTAAAGATAGTGAGTTTATAAGCAAACTGGATAAATTAGCAGAAGAATTTGAGCCATATGCAAATAAGGCTTTTAAAGAAGAATTTAATAACACTGGAAATTATGATATGTCTAAAGGCTAATACTGTATCTTTCATATACTATAGAAACATAGAGCTTGAAAAGCTAATGCATAAATGAGTATAACTATTTCTTTGAGCATTTCAATTCATAAATTAAAACGATGCATAACTTAAAATAATAGAAAGTTGATAATTGTGGTTGAAATTGGTTTTAATTAAACTAATTTCTTTAATTGATTTTCTTATGGCAATATAATTGTTAGTTTTTATTATAAAATTTATTGCATAACTTTAAAAAGAAATCAATTGAAAACTTCTCCAATTAAGGAGAAGTTCCCACAATTGTAAATTGTGAAATATATATCTTAAATTGAGTAATATTAATAAAAATACTAAAAAGTATTAAACATTTTTATGTATATATCAATCTAAATCTATATCTATGCCAATTATAAAAAATTTATAAACCATTTTAATTTTTATAATTAATGCTTTATTAATTTTAAAAAATCTTACAATCTATTTATAATTTAATTACACCAAAATTCTATGAAATTTATTACATTCTATCAAAATAATATTGATATTGTAAAAATCCATGCTATAATATAACTATCAAAATGATTATTAAATAATAATTGTTATTGTTTGGAGGTTTATATATGGATATTTTAGAAAAAGTTTTAGAAACTTTAAAAACTAATGGAGAACCTATGAAATCTGGAGAAATTGCAGAAAAAGCTGGAATAGACAAAAAAGACGTTGATAAAGCAATAAAAAAATTAAAAGATGAAGAGAAAATAGAATCTCCAAAGAGATGCTATTATGCAGCTAAGTAGCTGTAATCTACAATTTTATTTTAGTTGACTGATAATATTTCTGTGTTATCAGTCTTTTTTATTTACTATCAATTACATTATTAGCTTTTATTATAAGCATAACAAGTTAGTCTGTAACCAAAAAAATTTTAATTCAGAAATTTTCTCATTAAGGAAAAGTTTTTATAATTATGAGCTGTACATTTTACATTGAATAAATGATAATTGAAAATTGAAAAAACATCCAATATTTTTATGTATTTATTAAATTCAAATTTAGTATATAGAATACTCCTTTATTATAATGTATAATTGATTATAATTTGGTTTACATATAATTGGCAACATAATGAAAGGGGTATTGTATGGATGACCAGTTTAAAAAATAATTTAAAATACGCAAATAGTAATTTTAAAGAACATTTTATTGCTGAAATTGAAAAAAAATATAGTAATACTATGAAACTCCAGTACATTAATATATTTAAAAATGTACTAGAGCTTGAAGAACGTATATTTAAAAAAGATTTATATGACTTTACTAAAGATGAAATTAAAAATGCACTAAAAAATTTTAATGCAAAAACTTATAATTCTATTACTTCTAAATACAGTCTTATAAAAAAATACATACAATATGCAGAAGAGATGAACATAAAAAAAAGTGTTATGAATTTTTCAATTAAAGCAGATGAAATTAGAGGCCTTATATCTAGTGAAGCCTTAAAAAATAGATATTGTACACGAAATGAATTGAAAAAAGTTCTATCTGAAAAACTAATTAATGGAAGTGATAAAGCAATATTTATTTTATTATTTGAAGGGGTTATGGGAAAAGAATATTCTGAATTACTTACATTAAAAACTCATCAAATTGATTTAGATAATAAAATAATTAATCTAAAAAATAAAATTATTAATATCTCTAATTATACTAAAGATATCATTTTCCAAACTATAAATGAAGATGTATACTATAAGTATCTTGGAGATATTTGCAGCACAAATGAAAGTTATACTTTAGATATAAATAGTCCATATTTAATACGATTAAGACCTAAAAAAAATCAACTTGCTCCTCAGCCAATGAAAGTTGCAGGATTAAAACGTAGATTAGATGTATTGAAAGATATAATGGAAAAGCCTTTACTTACAGGACGTACTATTTATTTAAGCGGTCTAGCAGAAAGAATAGTAAAACATGAAATAACTATAAATAGAAAATTAAATACCAGAGAAATAAGAGAGTTCTTAAGTGATAATAATGAGACCGTTGAAACCGGTGATATGTTACGTATTTTAAAACTAATGAGAGAAAAGATTTTAAAGGATCTAGATCATAAAATGGAAATATCATTTTATTAAGACATATGAATTCATCTATTAATACCTCATTAAAATTAAATATATAGCTAAGAGGAAGACCTAAGAGGGAGACTTTCCCTCTTTCATTTTTTTATTTTTCAACTACTTCTTAGTCCAGAAAAATAAATTTCTAATTTCTTCTCCTAAGAAAAGAAATTAGAAATTGTTATTATATAAACTATTTATTATTATATCTATTTATTAGTCTTCCCTGAATTCTATAAGAAATTGGTAATAGGATTACTCCTATTAGATTTATTACAAGTTTATTGCTTTCTGTTAGAAGATTGATGTAACTTCCTTTACCTTTACTTGCTGTTAGTATCATAGCTATAATGGTCATAGCTACAATAGATATAAAAATTCCTATACAAAGCTTAAATACTACTTCACTAAACTTAACAGTAAATGCCTTATCGTAATCTTCTATAGTATTATTCTTAAATAACCATATAATTGCTATCCACATTGCTATAATAATTAATAATAAACATATAATATTTAATGAAAATTTATTTGATGGACCTTTCAACATTAATAGTTCTATAAACCTTAATGGTTGAATAAGTAAATATTCAAATATTTCACTTATAAACTTTACTTTATTATAAAGCAAATCTGAAAGCATTATTGGAGTAATTGCACTATATGGCACCCATACAAAACTTAAAATTAAAGCTAAAATACTATTTCCAACTAAACCCTGAAATAATAATGCCATAGTTACTACTATAAAAGCTAGACTTAGCTGAGATAAAAGAAATAAATTTATATCATGAAATGTTATATTAATTGCTTTATATTTTTCCACATCATTAAAATATGTTAATAATCTTATAGCATAATCAAATATTAAAGGTATCCATATAGCAGTTAATACTGCTATAATCTTAGTTATTAATATTTTAAGCTTTGATGTAGGAAGGCCTGACAGAAATCTCATATTTTTAAATTTGTCCCATCCAAAAGCTGCTGCTATCATAGCTATATATATTGCTGCTAAAGGTATTATCATTGGTTGGCTTATTATATTTTTATAATGATTATTTGAAGAAAATGACCTTGGAGCAATAATTAAAATAATCATTGAATATATAGTTAAAGCTTTAATATCCTGAAAATATATTGCTTTATTGAAATATTTATTTATCAAGACCTTCACCTCCCATGGTATCTATAAATAATTCCTCAAGACCTAAGCTTACTTCTTCAATATAAGTAGCTCCACAATTATTCAGTCTTTGTTCTAATTCTTTAGTATAGTTTTTAACAACTATACTATGAACTCTCCCCATTCTTTTTATCTTAATTACTTCATTCCATGATTCTAAATCTAAAAGTGCATCTTCTTTAAACATAACTTGAAGCTTTTTAATATTTTCCTTCATATTATCTAAGGAACTTGTATATTTAATTTCTCCTTTATTAATTATAGCTATTGAATCACAAATTCTCTCTAATTCATCTAGATTATGAGATGTAATTAAAATCGTAGTATTTCTTTCTGCTACTTCCTCTAGAATTAAATTTATAAACTGATTTTTTATTAATGGATCTAATCCTATAGTAGGCTCATCTAAAATCATTATCTTAGGCATTATACTAAGACCCATCATAATAAAGAAAATTTTTTTCATTCCTCTAGAAAGCTTTGAAATTCTATATTTTTCATCTATAGTAAATATATCATTTAAAGTGTTAAACCTTTCCTTATTAAAATTTTTATAAGCTCTTGAATAAAAGCTTATAACATCTTTTACTTTATAGTTAGAAAAAACACTATTTTCATCTTCCACGAAAGCTATTTCTTCTTTCATATTAATGTTCTCATAAATATGTTCTCCCATTATCTTTATACTCCCACTATCTACTTTATAAGCTCCTACTATAGTGTTAATTAAAGTGGTCTTTCCTGAACCATTAGGACCTATAATTCCAAATATACTTCCCCTGTCAATCTTCAAATTTATATTTTTTAAAATTTTTTTATTGCCAAGATTCTTATACAAGTTATTTATTTCTATCATTTAAATCCCCCCTAAATTCGTCATAAATATTTTCTAGCATATCAATTACTGCTTCTTTATCCATTCCCATATAGTGAGCTTCTAGTATAGTCTTTTTTAAATTCTCTTTAATTATTTTTATTTTATCTTCATCTATTTTAGGTTTGTAGCTTAAAGATACATATGTTCCTTTACCTCTTATAGTTTCTATTATCTTTTCTCTTTCAAGTTCTGAATAAGCTTTACTTACTGTGTTGGGATTAGTGGTAATCATTGAGGCCATTTCTCTTACTGAAGGTAATTTATCTCCTGGTTTAAGAATACTTTTAAATATATTTTCTTTAACTCCATTCACTATTTGCTCATAAATAGGAATATTACTTCTACTATCTATATTTATCAATATTTCACCACCCTTCTGTATTAACTGTATTATATCAACTAGTACACTTAATACATTTATAATATTATTAATATAACCTCTTGTCAATATAAATTTTTATTATACAAGCATAAATTATATTAAGAGTTTGTTACATTTATTAAATAAATTAAATATGTTAAAATAAATATAGATATTAATTTTAAGTTTATGGGTTTATATTATTGTGTAAATATAAATTTTATATTTTTTCTATTATATTGAGGCTATAAATTTACCTAAGAAACTTAAATTTAATTAATCTTTAGTATTAAATTTATTTTTTATATTACGTAAAAGGATGGGTTTTTTATGGATATCAAGGTTTCTACTGAAGAAAAAGCAGTATTAAAATCACAAGCTATTCTAGCTCAAAAGCAAGAAGGATATTATTCAATTAGAATATTAAGTGAAGCAGGTAATTTTACTTCTGATCAGCTATCAGCACTATCAAAAATTTCTTCAAAATATGGAAAAGGATATTTAGGGTTAACTACAAGGTTATGTGTTGAAATTCCATACATAAAATATGAAGATATAGAAGCTGTAAAAAAAGAACTTGCAGAAAATAACCTAATAAATGGAGGTACTGGCAAGAAAGTAAGGCCAATTACAGCATGTAAAGGTACAGTATGTGTTCATGGACTTTTAGATACACAAGGTTTAGCTTCTAATATACATAATGAATACTTTGGAAGAGAACTGCCTGCAAAATTTAAAATAGGAGTTGTAGGATGTCCTAATAATTGTGGTAAGGCGCAATTAAATGACATAGGAATAATACCTCATGTTGATATTGAAATTAATGAAAATAACTGTGTACTGTGTGGAAAATGTATTAAAGTATGCAAAGAAGGTGCTTTAGTAAAGGAAAATAAAAAATTAGTTTATAAAGAAGACCTTTGTGTACACTGTGGTAAATGTGCAACCGCCTGTGGACTTGGAGCTATTAAAAAGAAATCTGAAGGGGTAAAGCTATACCTAGGGGGAAGATTTGGCAGAAGAGCTAAAATGGGTGAACCATTGAATAAATTATTTAAGGAAGAAGAAATACTTCCAATGTTAGATAAAATTATGATTTACTACAATGAAAATGCCAATCCACTCGAAAGACTTTCTGCAATGATAGAGAGAATAGGATTTGAAGAAGTAGAAAAAAATTTATTATAGAAATTTAGAATTTTTGTTTTATATAAAATTAAAATAATTAAAAACTCCAAGAAAAATTTCTTGGAGTTTTTAATTACTGTAATTGATCCATTTGATTTTCTCTATTATCTTGTTTTTTCTTTATATTTGATAATGCAGAATCATCCATACGTTCTTTATTATGTTCTATATATTTATTTGTTTTCTCGTAGTTTGCCTTTAAATTTTTTAATTGCTCTTCAGTAGAGAGATTATTATCATAAGATATTTCACTTTCTAAATCATTTATCCTATTTTTAGTTTCATTTTTCATTGCTTTACACTCCTATTTCTTTAATAAATTTCGTTCTTTATTATTTTGTGATTTTCAATAGTAAAAATACTATTAAATTAATGGTTATAG